>JADBYT010000012.1 GCA_020402865.1 Bacteroidota bacterium
CGAATTAAACCACATGCTCCACCGCTTGTGCGGGCCCCCGTCAATTCCTTTGAGTTTCAACCTTGCGGTCGTACTCCCCAGGTGGATTACTTAACGCTTTCGCTTAGTCGCTAACAGTATATCGCTAACAACGAGTAATCAACGTTTACGGCGTGGACTACCAGGGTATCTAATCCTGTTTGATCCCCACGCTTTCGTGCCTCAGCGTCAATAGTGGCTTTGTGAGCTGCCTTCGCAATCGGTGTTCTATGACATATCTAAGCATTTCACCGCTACATGTCATATTCCGCCCACATCAAACACATTCAAGATCAACAGTATCAATGGCAGTTCCGCAGTTAAGCTGCGGGCTTTCACCACTGACTTATCAATCCGCCTACGCACCCTTTAAACCCAATGAATCCGGATAACGCTCGGGTCCTTCGTCTTACCGCGGCTGCTGGCACGAAGTTAGCCGACCCTTATTCTTATGGTACATTCAGCCTCCTACACGTAGGAGGGTTTATTCCCATACAAAAGCAGTTTACAACCCATAGGGCCTTCTACCTGCACGCGGCATGGCTGGATCAGTCTTGCGACCATTGTCCAATATTCCTTACTGCTGCCTCCCGTAGGAGTCTGGTCCGTGTCTCAGTACCAGTGTGGGGGTTAGTCCTCTCAGATCCCCTAGACATCGTCGCCTTGGTGAGCCGTTACCTCACCAACTAGCTAATGTCGCGCATGCTCATCTATAACCGTCGGAACTTTAATCGTTGAGAGATGCCCCTCTGCGATTTTATGGGGGATTAATTCGAATTTCTCCGAGCTATACCCCAGTTATAGGTAGATTGCATACGTGTTACGCACCCGTGCGCCGGTCGCCGGCATGTATTGCTACACCCGCTGCCCCTCGACTTGCATGTATTAGGCCTGCCGCTAGCGTTCATCCTGAGCCAGGATCAAACTCTCCATTGTAAGTTTGATTTGGCGTCCCCACGGGGGGGGACAATTTTTACCAGGTTATCACTACTCCTTCACGACTCGGTGAAGTGAGTGATAATACATTACTTCCTAATTTAATTTTGGCCTTTCCCAATCTTTCAAAGAACTTTCTGATATTAATATCCGGCGAACCGGCGAATCAGTCAAGCTGTATTAAGAACGTGTTCCGTTTTCTTTTTGTTTGTCGAAACGGGCTGCAAAAGTACAACCAATTTCGTTATCTCCAAACTTTTTTCGATTTTTTTTCGAAGAAGTTTTTCAACCTTTCTGTCGAAACGGGCTGCAAAAGTACAACCAATTTTGACACCTCCAAACTTTTCTGAAAAAATTTTTCTTTCGAAGAACGTTGGTTTCTTTTATTGAAACGGGCTGCAAAAGTACAACCGATTTCGAAACCACCAAACTTTTTTTGATTTATTTTTCAGCGTTTTCGTGTTTGAAAGAACGTTTTGTCGAAAACGGGCTGCAAAGATACAGAGTTTAATTTTTAATCTGCAAATCTTTTTTCAAAGATTTTTTTCTGTGGCCTTTGCAAACCTTGATGAACCGCGTCTTAAAGAACGTTCCGTTGTTGAACGGGGCTGCAAAAGTAGCGGGAGTTCTGATACCTGCAAGCACTACAGGTTCTTTTTTTCATAGTGATTACCCAGTATGCTGATTTACAGCCTATTTAATTTTAACACCCTATTGCGTTAAGGTGTACTTAATGCTACCGGCAGAATCTTTCCATTGAAATACTTATGTCCGTTTAAGGCGAACCAGCCCACATACTCAGCCATTTCCGCAGCAGACAGCGGAGCCTGATAGCCCGGGAATGCATTTTCAAGCATTTCGGTTTGTGCCGCACCAAGTGCGAGGCAGTTTACACTGATATTATACGATTTGAATTCCTCGGCGAGTAATTCGGAAAGGTTTGCAAGTGCTGCTTTAGATGAGCTGTAGGCTGAAAGTCCGGGGAATTTGGCGCTGCCCTGCACACCGCCCATACTACTGATGTTTACTATATGTGCTTTTCCGGGGGCGGCGTCAAGTAAGGGCAGCATCAGTTGCATAAGTCTGAAAGGCCCAAACACATTGACCTGATAGATGTGGGTCAGTTCTTCATGGGTAATTTCAGTGAAGGGTTTATTAAGTAATGCGCCTGCATTATTAATTAGTACATCAAGATGTGGCACTATTGTACCAATCCGCTCACTGAATGAATTGGCCGAATAATGATCAGTAAGATCAAGCGGCAAGGTATGTATGGCCGCGCCGGGGGTATTTCCGTCAATTTCCGCAGTGAGGCGGCGTAATCCGGTAATGTTTCGTGAGGCTGCAATAACGTTGTGCCCTTGTGCGGCAAGCTGAGCTGCAAGCTGTGCACCAATACCTTTGCTGGCTCCTGTAATAAGTATATTCATTTGATGAACCGGAATTGACCGGCACAGCGAAGTTAAAGTTCCGCGGGCAAAACGTATAAATTAATCGGTCTTTTAACTGGCGCTTCTGCAATTTGGCTTGGCCTTTGTACCTTTAGCGTTATGAAACGTATATATTTTATTCTTGTGCTGCTTTTAGCAGTTGTATGTACCGGATTGAATGCACAAACCTTGGGCGACGAAACGGAAGAGTACCGTTCGCCGCTTATGGATAAGCTGGTGGTTGGTGGAAACGTGGGTTTGCAGTTCGGGAATTTAACTTACATCGATGCTTCACCCATGGTAGGATATAAACTATTTGAACGTGTACACGCAGGTGTTGGCGGTACTTACCGTTATTACCGCCAGCGTGTTCCGCAAAGTTCATCAATTTTGCGTGCCAATATTATTGGCGGAAGTATTTGGGCCAGGGGCTATATTTTCGGGAATTTATTTGTGCATGGTGAGTACGAGGGTTTACGTTTTGAAGCAATTGGCGGCACCCGTCGCCGGGCAATTTTACTGAATTATGCACTGGTGGGAGGCGGTTATACCCAGCAATTCGGTCCGAGGCTGTCGGCTATGGCTACTTTTCTTTTTCCGGTTTACAGTCGCAGCACAATCCCCAACTACACAATTTACGTCAATACGGTAATACGTGTAGGTGTGATGTTTGAATTTGGCGGCATAAACCGGTAATAAACGGGCATTGCCTTTTTGTTATATTGCTGAACCAAAACCAATATTCAGCAATTTCCCATGCGTAAGCTTTTTCTGTTTCTGGCATTATTTATGCCAGCAATTTCATTGCGTGCTATTGAAGATCAATTGCCGGTAAATGCCTATGCGGCATACTTTGACGAAGCTTATTCACGCTATCCGCTATTGAAGCGAGGTTCGCTTGAAGCGGTGGCATTTGTAAATACGCGGTTTCAGCATCTGGATGCATCTGTACCGGAAAGCTGCACGGGTATGCCGCGTGCCTGGAGTGTAATGGGGTTGATTGAAGACGGTAAGGGATGGTTTACCCCCACTCTTCAAATCATTGCAAAAACGGCACACTGCACACCAGAGCAAATAAAAACAGATCCGCGTACGGCTATTCTCGCTTATGCAGCAGCACTTGACAGCCTGATGAGCAAGAATGCAAATGGCAATGCAATCAGCCCCGAATATTACCTGCTGAACATGCAGTTTTTAAATGAGTTTCCGCAACGCTTAAACACTTTGGAAATGCACATGGGCGCAGATGCGGCTGAGGATATTAACCGCATATTCGTACATGATGTCTGGCTTTATGGGCTGTACGCATTTCTGAGTAATCAGGAGTACGCGCTTTATTACGGATTTCCTGTGTGGCAGCTGGATACACCTTCTATTTTCGGAAGTAATATAAAGTTGCTTTCCTCCTCACACATCCGGATAAGCCGAAATAAGATACCATCCGGAGATGCAGGAGAATATCAAATCAATGCCAGTAATATTACTCCTTCAGTACCATCTGTTCAGTCGCCCGATTACGGCCCGGCACTTTGGAATCCGGCTGCCACGTGCAATTTCAGTTCGCGGAATAGTGTGGCCATTTCGGCAGTAACCATTCATACCGTGCAGGGAAGCTACGCCGGGTGTATTTCGTGGTTTCAGAACTGTGCCGCGGGCGTGAGTGCGCACTATGTGGTGCGCTCAAGCGACGGGCAGGTTACACAAATGGTGCTTGAATCGCAGAAAGCGTGGCATGTGGGCAGCGAGAATCCTTACACGGTGGGTATTGAGCACGAAGGCTATGTAACCAATCCGGCCTGGTACACCACGGCTATGTATCAATCATCGGCCGATCTGACGCGCAACATCTGTACCGACAACAACATCAACCCGATGCGTACCGGTTTCTGGCCGTGGCTTGCCACTACGTATTACAACCAGTCGTCGATTCCCGGCAACTGCACTCGCGTAAAAGGACACCAGCATTATCCCAACCAAACCCACAACGACCCGGGCGTGAACTGGGACTGGAACCGTTTCTATCAGCTCATCAACAACACGCTACCTGCAGCTACCGTGTACACTGCAGTAACCGGCAATTTTTACGACAGTGGCGGACAAAGCAGCAACTATGCCGACGACGAGCGCCTGATCTGGCGTATTGCACCAACCAATGCCACTTCAGTTACACTCAACTTTAGTGCATTTGCCATAGAAAACACATGGGATTACCTCTACATCTACGATGGAAATTCCACCTCTTCCCCACTCCTTGGCAGCTATACAGGCAACGCCAATCCCGGAACCATTACTTCAAGTGGCGGAAGCATTACCATTGAATTCCGTTCAGACTGTGCCACCAATGGCAGCGGCTGGGCGGCTTCATGGACAAGTACATCAAACACGCCGAGCACCGATAACACGGCACCCACCACAAGTTTGGCTGTAAGCGGAAACTGGCAAACGGCAAACTTCAGCGCCTCGTTTGCTGAAACAGATAATGCCGGCGGCAGCGGACTTGAAAAAAGCTTTTACCAGATTATTGATTTCGACGGAAATGACTGGCGCGCCAATGCTTCGCGCGGTTTCTTCAGCGACAATTTTGACCAAACAACCATTCATCCCGAATGGACAGCTGTAACGGGTACATGGGCAATTACAAATGCCTCGCTTGAACAAAGCGATGAGAACATAAGCAACACCAATATTTACGCATCACTCACCCAAAACCTTTCCAACAAATACCTCTACCACTGGGCCGGAAAAATAGACGGCACGGGGAATAACCGTCGCGGTGGTTTTCATTTTTTCTGCGACAGTGCATCGCTTACCAATCGTGGCAATTCATACTTTGTCTGGTTCAGGGTTGATCAGGGTGTGTGCGAATTTTATGAGGTGGTGAATGATGTGATTACGCTGCGAAATTCGGTGAGCATGACTACTGTGGCCGGACAGTGGTATGACTGGAAAGTGATTTACGACCGCATTACCGGAAAAATTGAGGTATATCAGAACAATGTATATATCGGAAGCTGGACAGACCCGACGCCGCTTGCAAACGGCAATGCGGTTTCGTTCAGAAGCGGAAACAGCAACTGGCAGATTGATAATTTTAAAGTGTATCGCTCGCGCTTCAGTAATCAGCCGGTTACGGTAAATGTGGGCAACTGCGCCTTGTGTGAGCTGCGTTATCAGAATACCAACCCACTTACACCAGCCGGGCGTATCAAATCAATTGTGCGTGATTCGGCCAATAATCTTTCGGCGATTGCCTATCAGGATGTGAATGTGGACTGGACGCAGCCGTTGATGATTGATACGGTAAATGATGGTCCGGCAGGCGATATTGATTTATCGCTTTCGTCCACCACACTCAGCGGCAACTGGTCGGCTTCGTCTGATCCGCATTCGGGGCTGGCCACCTATTGGTATGCAATAGGCACTGCTGCCGGTGATTCGGATGTGGTGAGCTGGTCGCCAAACTGGGGATTTGATACGGTTTCGCTGAGTAATCTCACGCTGGTTACCAATCAATGGTATTATCTCAGCGTGCGTGCCGAAAATGGTGCGGGGCTTCGCAGTACAACAGCAGTGAGCGATGGTGTGCTGATTGATCTTACCACAGGCTTTTCAGTAGCGCAGGGTGGTTTGGCTGCAGGTGTGTATCCGAATCCATGCAATGCTTCGGGTGTGCTACAGCTGCAAGCAGATGTGGCAGCAACCGCGGTGATTCGTGTGACGGATGCTTCGGGACGATTGGTTGCGCTGGAACAGAAAGTACTGCATGCCGGTGCCAATCAATTGTCTTTACATACGTTAATTGGCCACGAAGCGCGGGGAGTGTATATGCTTACTGTGCAGGTAAGCGAAAAACTGCTTGTGCTGCCAGTTGTGCTTACCGAATGATGTGCCAAGCTATTATGCTGGTGGCAATGCACTATCAGCAGGTTTAATTTTTGCGTTGGAGTGTGCGTGATCTGCTGCTGCAATTTTGTGCGGCGCATGATATTCTCCGATCACCACAAAAGCAAACGAATTGCATTTTATAGCCTGTTAGTGTGAATGCAGCAGCATGACTTTGGCTGTTTTCATCACTTCGTGCTTTACGGTTATCTGCACAATGTAGATTCCTTCGGCTTGTGTGTGCATGGGAACAGCGGCAATGCCTGAAGCGGGATGCATGTGCTCGGCTACAATGCGTCCGCTACGGTCGTACACACGAATGGTGGCTTGTTCGTTAAGCGGTGTATTGAAGTTTACAAGAATTGCACCGGGCGCATTGATAAGCTGAATGGCAGCGGCTGTTGTTTCGTTTATACCGGTGGGATCATACACATGCAGCTGCATGGAAACCGAATCGGTGCAGATGCCGGCCTGTGCGGTGAGTGTTACGGTGTAATTGCCGGTTTGGTTGTAGTAGTACACCGGATTTGCCTGAGTGGATTGCCCGCCATCGCCGAAATTCCAGAGATACGAGGTGGCTCCGTTGGTGAAGTTGGAAGTAACCAGCGGGTAGGTAAATTCAAGTGTATCGGTATTGAGCGTAAATGCGGGCTGCACGTTGTTGAGTGCGGGTACATTAATGGTTTGTGCAGTTACACATCCGTTGGCATCGGTAATTTGCAGTATGTATGTGCCGGTGGGAATACCGCTCAGCGAATCAAGTTGAGAGCCATCGGGCCAGAGGAGCTGATAAGGGCCGGTGCCGCCTGCAATTTGTGTAATGCGTATGGTGGCGTCGGTAGTATTGCTGCAGGTTGCGGGAGTGATGCTGGTGAGTGGCATTACAGGCAGCGGACCGTTTACGTGTATGGTATCTTCGCGGTAGCCGCAGAGCCCGCTGTTTCCGGTTACCTGCACGGTGTAAACACCGGCCGTAATGCTGTGCAGCGTATCGTATCCGGTTATTCCGGTGTGCGTAGCAATCACATTGTTTTGAGCATCGAGCCAGGTATAATTCCACGGGCCGTTTCCGGTGCCGCGCGCAATGGCTTTACCGTTTGCCGTTGTGCCACAGGTAGCGGCTACTGATGATTTTGCAAGCGATACGCCTGTGTGCAAAACAAAGCGCGGGTGCTCGGTTGTATCCGAAATGGTAAAGGTATAGCTGGATGTATTCTGCAAATTGGTGAGTGTACCGGTGAGCAAATCTTCGAGAATGATGCAGGCGCTGTTGGGCATAGTCCAGAGCGAATCGCGGGAAATGGTGTATTGTCCGCTCACACCCACTTTGAGGCGTACAGGTATTGACACGTCATTGCCCAGCGGTGCCATTGAATTAACGGAAGCATCCATTGAGTCGTTGATGAGCGACGAGAATGTGGGCATGAGTGTATCACTGCTGGGCAGTTTCCAGGCATCATAGTCGGCATCAAAACCATCCGTTGCACCTGCGTAAAATCGAATAATCAGTTCATCATTCCGCACATTGCCGTCGGTTACTGAAAGCCGCATCAGTCCGGTAGGTGCTGTAGCGGTATTCATGCGCATAAACGCCACATCTGTGGCCGACTTGACACTCTCCGTCATGCTGAGTGAGGGCGAAGATGCAATGGCATGCACCCAAAATGCCTGCGACGAAGGAATGTTTGCTGTTCCTCCGTTGGTACCAATTCCGCTTACATATGTGGCATACTGGTTAATCACGGGATTCCACACATACACTGCAGCTTCAATTCCGGTGCGTGTCCAGCCCGCATTGTCCCAGTTAATTGATGAAGGATAAGGATTGGGCACCATATTCCATCCATCTTCCAGATATCCTGCAGAAGGGGTGTAAGAAAGGGGAATGTTGCGGGTAAATTTATTCGGCGGGCCATCTACATCAACCGTCACTGCAAGTGGTCCGACATAGACATAATAGCCGCGATTCGTTAAAATGGGGTCGTTTGAATTGGCCGGGGGTGCATAACCGAATTCTTTCGGGCCAGGTTGCGTTTCATCGTAGGGGGCAATGGAGTAGAATCCGTTCAGATTGGGATAATCTGAACCGGGAAAACCGGCCGTGATGAGATCATCATCCCAACTTTCGAAGGTTTGTCCGCTCACAGCTGTTGACATTTGCCGCCAGTTTGTGGGGCCTTGATAAATGTGGCGTTGCATGATGATATTTCCGGTAATATCGCCGCCGGTGATGGTTGCAATACGTGCAGTGCCCTGTGTATTTGAAACAAGGGTAAATGCTTGTCCGGTAGTGGTGAAAATGCCACTGGTGAGGGTGAGGGTACCGAGCAGATTTTGTGCGGAAGTAATGCTTACACCGGCAGTATTTTGTATGGTCATGTTTCGGAAATTAGTAATTGCCGGCCCGGAAAGTGTTTGAGCAACTGTGCCATTGCACACAACGGTACCCGATGTTTGTCCGTTGTAAGTACCTGCACTGGCCCAGTTGCCACGCAGGTTAATCGTAAATCCTGGCGTACCGGCGTCCACATTGGCATTGGTAAAAACATTCAGGTTGTTGCAGCCGATGTTGGAAAGCAGTGTTTTTACACCTGCACCGGAGAACACCACGTTATTGAAATTTTCATCGGCCAGGGTGCGTGAAATAGTTTGCGGCGAAGCTCCGTTAAAAGTGGTGGTATTGGTGCCAGGCTGATAGACCCCGCCGGTGTTCACCCAGTTTCCGCCCAGTGTTACATTCTGGTTGTTTGCATTGAATGTTCCTGCCGCAAGTGTTACGTCGGCAATTACGGTAAGCGGGTCGTTGATGATGCGTGCGGTAGCATTGGCGCTATTCACCAGTAAATTGCCCACGGGTGCCACCGTACGGATATTCATGATCTGAGCGGCAGGTGTAGTTGCATCACCAATCTGAAGTACGCCGCCGGTTACATTTGAAATCACCACACCACTTCCGTTAAATCCCAGATCCTGTCCGCCGGTACCGCCTTCTCGTTTAATTACAATCGTGCCTCCGCTTTGTGTAAACTGCGAGCCGGGAACATCCATCATAATCGGCCAGCTTGTTGTTGACGTAGAACTCACCACAGGCACGTTTATTTGACCGCCCGAAATAGTAAGCCTCACCAGCGAAGTAGAATTCACACGATCAAGCCTGCCTGCAATATTTAATGTACCGCCCGAAACGTTAACCAATCCGCCATAGGAAACAATATTCTGATTAGCATTATTTCCAATATTCACAGTTCCGCCCGTAATCCGAAGTTCGCCATACAGGTTAATGTTTCCGCCTGTGGTTGATACCGTGGCAAAATTGCTGTTTATCCAGAGGCGGGCATTACGGGGAATATTTGCGGTAGCATTAAACGGGATTACATTTACAGGGCCGGTTACCGAAAGTTTGAATGTGCCCTGCACAAGCGAGAGGAAACCAATGGCGGCGGTGAATGTGCTGGTTGCAAAATCAACCTGCCGGATGGTATTATCTACTTTATTAATGGTAATTCGGTTGTAGCGGTTTACCGTTCCTACTCCATTCACCAACTGATTGGCGTAGGGATTGTCAAAGGTCACATCACAAAGCGATGTCCCTGTGGGCGCAAAATCAATGGTTCCGGCATTGGCTATGTTTCCGTTTACAAACAGCTGATGTGTAATAAGCGACGCGGTGTTTACTGTAAACGATGCATTTTGCCGCACCAGAATGTTTCCGCCCACATCAAGTGTGCGTGAGGTATTGTTGTTTCCGAAACGGAGTGAGGCTGTTCCTCCCTGCCCGACCTGCAGGTTGTTGCAGGCCGAATTGGCATTGATGGTCACGGTATGTCCGTTTGCTACGATCACGTTATCCGACGCACCGGGCACTGTACCTGCATTCCAGGTGCTGCCGGTGTTCCAGTTTCCGCTTTGCACCGAAATAAATGTAGTTCCGGCGGCAGTAGCCTGCGTGCCCGTAAGCGGTGTGCCGATTGCGCCTTCGGTTACGGCATATACACGCCAGTAATAGGTGGTTGCGGCGTAAAGGCCGGTAATGATTGAGCTGGTGGCATTGGCCGCAGTTTGCAATTCAAAATCGTAGTTAACACCATCAACCGAACTGTAAATTACATAGCCCACTTCGTTGGTAGCCCAGTTAGGCCACGAAAGTGTCATCTGATTTGAGGTTACTCCGCTAAAAGTGAGTGTACCGGTTGTAGCAGTAGGAACCGGCGGCACAAAATTGAGGCGCGAATTAGTGGCCGGCATGGCCGTAAGGTTGTTTTGCGGCGTATTGCTGAAAGTAGCGGTATTCGCCGTTTGCTGTGTGCGCAACTGGGCAGCAGTGGGTATAAAATTGAGTACAGCCGCATTCATGCCTATGGTATAGGAGAAATTGGCTGTTCCCTGTGTCATGTTGCCATACACGTACTGAATCTGCCCGGTAGTTTCGTAAAGTTTTAGCTGATAATTGAGATTGGGGGTTGTGTTGAGATAAATGGCCATATTGAACCACTCAACCGTGAGCACACGATTGGGGGCGCTGCCCGTAACCAGATAGCGGATACTCAGGCCAAGCGGATCGGAGCCGCCCTGCGTGGTCTGATCGTCATAAAAAACGGCCAGCGCATTATTTGTTCCGCCCGATACCGAAAACTGTCCGTTGAAATAGCCGTAAGGCCCGGTAGTGGGCCCTCCATCAGCCGCAGAGGCTGAGAAATCGACATACCCGTTTGTGGACACACTCAGTTCGGTGTAACGCACGCCGTTGTACCAGAAATCAAACCCAATCGGAATCGGATTACTTCTGTTGTCATCTTGCTGAAAACCACCCGAATACCGCCAGCTATTACAGGGAAAAGCAATAGCATTGATAGGCGAGAAAGTAATCCCGGTATTGCGTGTAACCGTGTAATTGGCAAGGCTTTGCGCCACTGACGAACAAGTCACAAATAACGCCGACAGCAGAAGCAATAAATTACGTCTGAGTGGAAGTGTAATCATGGGTATTGAGCGATAATGACATTAAACGATTCTATTCAGTTATGGTTACTCCTCTTCGATAAATAAATGCACGACACGATGAACTAAGAATAAATCCGGTTAAACAGCGTGGCAATTAGTTTATTATCAGGAATTGAACGAGAATTTTAACGATTATCTTTGAAGCTGCTATGAAACGACTCCCGACCCTGATTTTACTATTTGGCCTGCTGTATTTTAAACCGATACTGGCGCAATGGGTGCAACAAAATCCGGGGACTTCTTCCACGCTGTTTTCGGTACATTTTGCAAACGGGCAAAGTGGCTGGGCCGTGGGGGCAGGCGGCACCATTATTCATACGGCCGATGGTGGTCAGAACTGGCAGCCTCAAACATCGGGGGTGAGTACGGCGCTCAATGCGGTTTGGTTTGCCGATACGCAGCAGGGCTGGGCAGCGGGCGATGGCGGAGTGATTCTGGCTACCACCGATGGCGGCCAGAACTGGGTGCCTCAGGTAAGCAATTCGGTAAGCAAGCTGCGTACGATCTGGTTTTTCAACAGTGATACCGGCTATGTGGCCGGCCAGGGTGGACTATGCCTGCGCACGGTGAATGGCGGGCTGGTGTGGACACAGGTCGGCACGGCAGTTAATCAGGATATTTTCTCGATTGGATTTGCCGATGCCAGCAATGGTTACCTGAGCGGGCGAAACGGCAATTTTCAGAAAACCATTACAGGCGGCACAAGCTGGATTAACGGACCGCCCCCGCCCCCGCTCGATACGCTTAAAGCTGTGCGCGCTCCCGCCCCGACCGATGTGTATGTGACCACCCACAACGGCAAAGTGCTGAAAACCGACGGCAGCGGCAACTGGATAAGCCAGCAGCCTGGCAGCACCAAAAGCCTCAACGGCGCCTGGTTTACCACCACCACCACCGGCTGGGTAGCCGGTGATTCGGGCCGCGTATTTACCACCTCCAACGGCGGCGGACTATGGCTGCAACAGTCAACCGGCCTTGCCGAAAGGCTCTGGGCCATACACTTCCCCAACGACAGTGCCGGCTGGTGTGTGGGGGCCAACGGCACCGTGATAAAACTCACGCTGCTTACCACGGCGCTGCCTGCTACAGCGGCCCCGCAAACAATGCGCATTTTCCCCAACCCGGCCAGTGCAGCCACGCCACGCTACATCAGCCTGCCCCAAAACGAAAATGTGGTTCAGCTGGAGTTGTTTGATGCCCAGGCAAACCGGCTCAGTGTTTCACAATTCGCGGCTACGGCTTTCGGAAACGGCTGGAAATTAGAAACCGGCACATTGCCGCCGGGTGTATATATTCTTCGAATCACTACCACATCCGGTGTAATTTGCAGCCGAGTGGTTGTGACCGAGTAAAGTCAGCGCACTTTAGAATAAGTCTGTGTGGCTGTCAGGATTTTTTTCGGGCAGGCGTGTACCTTTTTCCTGAATGCGGTATTAGGAGTTCAAAAACGAATAGTTGCGAACGCTTAATACTGAAGAAACATGGCATCAGGCAAACAAACTCCCCGTCAAAAAATGATTGGCATGATGTATCTCGTGCTTACGGCGCTGCTGGCGCTGAATGTATCAAAAGAAATTCTGGATGCATTTGTAACGGTGAATGCCGGACTGGAAAATACCGGCGCCGGAATAGACCGCGATATTTCTGCGTTGTATGCTGAATTTGACGCACGTAAAAGTGTAGATCCGCTGCGCGTGGGCGGGAACTGGAAAAAAGCGCAGGAAGCACGGCGACTTTCGAAAGCACTCAACAGCCATATCGACCAGCTGAAACGGCGATTGATACGCGAAACAGAAGGTTTTGCCAACCACGAAGAAGACACCATCAGACTGCAGTTTGTGGAGGCGAAAGACAACTATGATATTCCAACCAATATTCTGGTAGGCACCGCCGAGGATGGCTCAAACGGTGAAGCGCATGTATTAAAACAAAAGCTGAACGAATACCAGTCAAAACTGCTTGGATTGCTTGAACCTGAAACGCGCAAATCGGTAAACCTCAATATCGACACCCGCGATCCGGTGAATGAGCCGGAACTCAAAACGTGGGAAATGAAAACGTTTTATCATTCGCCGCTGGCGGCTTCGGTGGCCTTGCTTTCGAAAATTCAGGATGATGTAAAAAGTGCCGAAAGCGATGTGGTGGATGCCCTGCTGCGCGAAACCGAAGCCGATATAATTCCGTTCGATACGGTGGCAGCGCGTATTGTAGCGCAAAGTAACTATGTACTGCTTGGCGAAAATTATCAGGCCGATATTTTCCTCGCCGCATTTAATAAAACACTCAAACCTCAAATTTATCTCGGTGACTATGATCCCGCCACGGGGAAAATGCGCGGTAGTTTCGACAGTGTAAATGTAGAACGGGGTATTGGTAAATACCTGGTTCCGGCCAGCAGTGAAGGAATTAAGCAGTATAACGGCGTAATCAATATGCGCACACCAAAAGGGCAATTGATGCAATTCCCGTTTCAGTCGGAATACATTGTGGCGCGGCCTGCATTGACGGTGAGTGCGGATAAAATGAATGTAATGTATGCGGGACTGGAAAATCCGATTTCCGTTTCCGTGCCGGGTATTCCGAATGAAAAACTTCGGGTGAGTATTGATAATGGCGTGCTTACCCCTAAAGGAAACGGACAATACATTGTTACGAAACCTAAAACCGGATTTGCCAATGTGCAGGTTATTGCAGAAATAGATGGCAAAACCAGAAATATGGGCAGTATGAAATTCAGGGTAAAGCCTTTGCCTAAACCTGTAGCAAGATTGAGTTGTCTTTCTGCTCCCGGTGGCACCATTACAAAAGCGCAACTGTTAGCCTGCCCCGGTGTGATTCCGTTTTATGATCCGAATTTTGAATTTGATGCCAAAGCCCGTGTGGTATCTTTCACTGTGGAGATTCCAGGTGCGAGCGGAGCTTCTTCAAGTTTCAATTCAGGCAATGCTTCTTTCCCGGATGCGGCTAAACAAAACTTCAGCAAATTAAAACGTGGCGACCGGGTTACGCTTACCAATATCAAAGCCCTTGGAGCCGACGGAAACGTGGTTACGCTCGAAGATATCACCTACAAAATACTGTAGTCTGTGTTTGATTGCAGTTAGTTACTGCAATTGTGTTTGCCGCAAAGCCTTCTGACAAATTCAGGAGGCTTTGTTTTTACAAATAGAAACAGCACTTAATTTTCCCAATTTACTGACCGAATGATTATTAGTATGTGATTCAGGCGGGTTGAATTTATGCCAAACAAACACATATTGTTTTCAAGATGAAGCATTTACCTTGCTTGTATGCCAGCTATTTTTATCTTTGTAAAAGCGCAACACATTATTCACTTCCGGTAACACGGTAATTCAAGACAAACACATGAAACAGGTCAGATACAATCTGTCCTTATTATTCCTGCTTTTAGCGGGCATAATAAAAGCACAGTTAACGGTAAATTCAACAGTCACCACCAATCAGCTTTTAAGTGCCCTGGTGGGATCAGGCTTAACAGTAAGCAATATTACGTTGAATTGCCCCAGCGGGGCGTATGCCAGTTTTTCCAATGGAAATACCACAAACCTGGGCCTGAACAACGGAATTTTTCTGGGCACCGGACTGGCTGACAGCATTCCCTTCCCGAACACCACATCATTTGATGTCGGGACGTGTCTAAATCCCAACGGCAATCCGTTTAACGACCCCGACCTGATAGCCATTGATCCTACTGCACAAAATGATGTGTGTATTCTCGAATTCGACATTCTTCCTCAATGCGATTCGCTTACAATTCGTTTCGTATTCGGATCCGATGAATATCCGGTGTTTGTGAATTCGATCAACGATATTTTCGGCTTTTTCATCAGCGGTCCTAATCCGGCCGGCGGTCAATACACGGGATTAAACATTGCCACCATTCCGCCCAATATTCCTGTGGGTATCAATACCATTAACAATGGCAATACCAACACCGGCCCGTGTGTTAACTGTGCGTATTATGTAGATAATTCAACCGGCACAACCATTGAATTTAATGGCTTAACTACAGTCATCACGTCTTCGGTATGGCTTGTGCCCTGCCAGTCGTATCATTTCAAAGTGGCTATTGCCGATGCGTCGGACTGTTTCTATGATTCGGGGGTGTTTATTGATTTTCTTCAATGTTCATCGGCCTTTACCTACACACTGGCCAACACGCCCGATGTGTGCAATACATGTAACGGTACGGCATCGGTTACTGTGCAGGGCGGCGTAGGTCCGTTCACCTACCAATGGCTGCCCAGCGGCGGCAACGGGCCTACGGCAACCGGCTTATGTGCGGGCACCTACTCTGTACTGATTACGGATGTAGTATCGTGCGGTATCCCGGATACGGCAATAGTTACGGTGCAGGCGCAGAACAGCGTATCCACCACGTCCACCCAAACCGATGCGTTGTGCAACGGCGACTGCAACGGCACAATTGCCATTACGGCACTGGGCACACCGCCGTTTACTTATGCGTGGACACCCAATGTAAGCACCACCAACTCGGCCAACGGGCTTTGTGCAGGTGCTTATACTGTAGCCGTAACCGATTCGAGCGGATGCAGCAGTACACTGAATTTTACCATTACACAACCCGCAGCACTTAGTGTGGCGCTGGCGGGTACTACCACCATTTGCAATGGCGATACATCTGTAATAACTGCCACACCCGGAGGCGGCACCGGCCCATACACGGTTACGTGGGACAACAGCCTGCCGCCCGGTCTTACACAAAGTGTATGGCCCACTGTAACTACAACCTACAACGCCACGGTAACCGATTTTAACGGCTGCAGCGTTACACAGGCCTTCACGGTAAACGTAAGTCCTACACCGCTGGTAAGTTTTACTGCATCGCCCGGCGATTGTGCTCCGGCTACCGTTTCATTTACCAACACCAGTACCGGCGCCACCAGCTATTTATGGAACTTCGGCGACCCGGCTTCGGGGTCGCAAAACACCTCCGTTACACAAAATGGCTCACACTTATACCAAACGGCGGGGTCCTACACCGTCACACTGGTGGCTGTATCCGGCGCAGGCTGTGTGGATTCATTCAGTTTCGGACCGGTAATCATTTTCCCTCAGCCGGTAGCCGGCATTATTTCCAACACCGCTACCGTAAATGAACTTTCACCGCAAGTGACGTTTACCGATCTCTCTTCAGGCGGCACCAATTGCGTGTTCTACTTCGGCGACGGCGACTTTACCACAGTGTGCAACTTTGGTAACATTACACACACCTATCCCGCCCCGGGCACTTACACGGCCATGCAGATTGTAACGGATTCCAGCGGTTGTTCAGACACGGCTTATATTACCATTGTGGTGGAACAGGAAACATCTATTTATGTTCCAAATGCATTTACGCCTAACGGAAACGGCAACAACAATGTATTTCAGGCTTACGGCATCAATGTGCAGCAATACGAACTGCTTGTATTCGACCGCTGGGGAATGTTGCTTTACAGCACAAAAGATATTGCGCAAGGCTGGGATGGCTCGTATATGGGTAATTTATGCCAGCAGGATGTATATGTATGGCGGATAAACTATACGGATTCACGCGGGAAAAAGCACCGGCTTATTGGCAGCTGCACACTGCTTCGGTAAATGTATTCCGGCAAAAACAAAACGGCCTTCACGAAAATGAAGGCCGTTTTATTTTGAATGAAACAGCGATTACATGGCTTCTGCCACAACTTCTTTCACGCCGGGCACCATGCGGCGAAGCAACGCCTCGATGCCGGATTTGAGTGTAACGGTAGATGAAGGACAGCCGCTGCAAGCGCCTTTGAGCTGTACGGTAACGGTGCCGTTTTCAAACGAGCGGAAGGTGATGAGTCCGCCATCTGATTCTACTGCCGGACGTACATACTGTTCGAGCACTTCCACAATTTTGTGTTCGGTTTCCGATTGCGGGGCGGCATGTTCGGTGAATACCGTGGTGGTTTCTTTGAACGAGGAGTCGGTATGCACTTTTTGTTCGGGGAGATTATTGATAACTGCGCCGCCTTTGTTGAGATAATCGCGGATGAACTCGCGGAGTTCGAGAATGACATCATCCCACAATACGATATCAGACTTTGTAACGGTGATGAAATTGGCAGTTACAAACACGCCTTTTACAAACGGAAACTGAAACAGGCGGGCAGGTAAAGGTGCGTCAGCTGTGTCGGCGGCTGATTTGTATTCGGCGGTGGCGCCTTCGGCCTGAAGGAGAAATTTATTGGCCACGAATTTCATGGTAGCCGGGTTGGGTGTGCTTTCGGCGTATATGATGAACGGAAGTTGTGTCGGTGTTTCCATAATACAAAGGTACGAGATGCCCGACGGAAACTTCAGAGGCAGTTAGGATTTTTTCTTACTAATGATTTTACGTCTTTTTTGACCGCTCTTCGTTGCTTTTTTCGCTAAGACCTTCCAGGTATTCACTCAAAAAGCGCCTCAATCGGTCAAAAAATCCTGCAAAATCAAAGTGCAACAAAAAGTCCTAACTGCCTCTCAAACAACTAACTTTGTTTTACGTTAAAATTAACAGCGTGGCCAAACAAACCGATTTTCTTATCATCGGCTCAGGTATTGCCGGTTTGACATTTGCCCTGAAAGTGGCAGCACACGGCAAGGTACTGATGATTACCAAAGCCAATGCCGACGAGTCGAATACGAAGTATGCGCAGGGCGGAATTGCAGCCGTGATGTACGGGCACGACTCGTACGACAAGCATATTGCTGACACGCTCGACTGCGGCGACGGGCTATGCGACCGGGAAGTGGTGGAAATGGTTGTGCGCGAATCAACCGAGCGTGTGCAGGAGCTTGCCGCCTGGGGGGCGCAGTTCGATAAAAAGCCCGATGGTGGTTATGATCTCGCCAAAGAAGGCGGGCATTCGGAGCACCGCATTCTGCATCACAAAGACATTACCGGCTACGAAATTGAGCGGGCCCTGCTGCAACAGGTGCACACACATCCCAACATTACCATACTCGATCATCATTTTGCGATCGACATAATTACCCAGCACCATCTGGGTGTGGAAGTAAACAGCCGCACGCCTGATATAACCTGCTACGGCGCCTATATTTTCGATACTGAATCAGGTTTAACGGAAACCGTGCTTGCACGTGTTACGCTGATGGCTACCGGCGGTGTGGGCCACGTATATGCCACCACCACCAATCCAACCATTGCCACCGGCGACGGCATTGCCATGGTGTATCGTGCAAAAGGGAAAGTAGAGCACATGGAATTTATTCAGTTCCACCCTACTTCGCTTTACAACCCCGGCGAGCATCCTTCGTTTCTCATTACCGAAGCCATGCGCGGCCATGGCGGCATTTTGCGCACGCGCGACGGGAAAGAGTTTATGCACAAGTACGACGAGCGTAAATCACTCGCCCCGCGCGATATTGTGGCCCGTGCAATTGACAATGAACTCAAGCAGCGCGGCGACGACTGTGTGTATCTCGACTGCACACACCTGAATGCCGACGACCTGATTGCGCACTTCCCGAACATTTACAAGAAGTGCCTCAGCATTGGTATCGACATTACCAAACAGCCCATTCCGGTGGTGCCTGCGGCGCATTACCTGTGCGGTGGCATTAAAGTGGACAAAGCAGGGCGCAGCAGTTTGCAAAATCTGTATGCGGTGGGCGAATGCTCGTGTACAGGTTTGCACGGCGCAAACCGGCTGGCGTCCAACTCGCTGCTTGAAGCGGTGGTGTATGCGCACACAGCCAGCCACGATGCAATTACGCGCTTTAAAAAAATAGAATTTGCGCAGGGCATTCCCGACTGGGATGCCGAAGGTACGGCCACACCGGAAGAAATGGTGCTGATTACACAAAGCCGCAAGGAAGTGCAAACGATTATGAGCAGCTATGTAGGCATTGTTCGCTCTGATTTACGTTTGCAACGCGCGCTCGACAGGCTTGAAATAATCTGGCGCGAGAACGAAGCGCTGTACAAACGCACCACCATTTCGCAGTCCGTATGCGAGTTGCGCAACCTGATCAACTGCGCGTACATTATTCTCAAACACGCCCGCCTGCGCAAAGAAAGTCGCGGACTGCATTACACCATTGATTATCCGCCGGTGCGGCCATTGCTGCGTGAAGGTGTACTTTAATCTTCCCCAAAATTCTGTTTTGATTCAAATTCACTGCATTAACCGATGCAACGCATGGGGGTGAATGCGTATATTTATTTTCACACATACCCCTCCTGTTATGAAACGATTTTTACGCTCGCTTTTACTTACTGTTATTCTTATAAACAGCACTTACAGTACTGCGCAACAGCCTCAATTAACAGATAGCGAAATTACGGCAATAGCTCTGCAGCGCGGAATTGCGGAGATAGATATTCCGGGATTTATTACACATTACCGGAAGTATCACCTGCCACATAATTCTCAAATTCAACGCAATCCCTCAGCTACGCCTACGGCTCCGCTTACTACATTCAACCTTGGTTTTGAGACTGGCGATTTTAGTGGTTGGACTGGTTATATTGGTAATAACGACATACAAAGCGACTCGATATGGAGTAATGTGCAATACGGTATTTTCAGTACAACAAACAATGCAACAATTAATTCCTGCAATGCCCGACATACGATCTTTGATACAATAACTACCGACTATTGTGGCAACTTTCAGATTTTGCCACCTGCGATGGGTACTGCAATAGCACGGTTAAACAATAATTGTGCAGGCTATATGGGCAGTGGGATACAAAAATCATGGACCGTTACACCCGGTTCATCTGTATTGTACATTAGCTATGCGCTATTACTGAATGATGGCGGGCATACAGTGCTTGAAGCTCCATACTTTTCATATCAAATTAGCGACTCAATTACGGGCTCTGTCTTGTTTGATAGTTTGATAATGGCCAATCAGAATACAACTCCTCCATTTATTCAATGTCCGACTGATCCCTATACCTCTTACCTCAACTGGCGTACTGACACCATAGATTTAACTTCTTGGCTCAACCAGACTATCATCATTAAACTTGAGGTGGCCGGTTGTATTTACGGCGCGCATTTTGGAATTGCATATGTTAACCTCGATTTACCCAACCCGTCCGCAATCAATACCACATCTCAAAATACATTGCACCTGCAACCCAATCCGGCAATTAATTTCGCAGAATTAACATACCCCCAAGTTATTGATGATGATGCGTACCTCATCCTCACCGACATGAGCGGACGCATTATTAATACCGATATAATGCGAACTTCTGCGGGATGGAGAATAAATACTTCATCGTTAGCTGCGGGTATATATACGATCACTGTAATTGCCGCTAATGAAAAATTAAGCACGCAGCGATTACTTATTCAGCCGCACTAAATCGGTTGAACCAATGTACACATCGCTTATTTTTGCACAATGCCTTTCAAACCACTGCTCGATAAAATTTATGAATGGCGTACACGTCACATCAGCAACCGCAATTTTTTAATTGTGGCCAGTTTACTTGTGGGGCTTGTGGCGGCTATAGCGGCTGTAGTGCTCAAAAGCACGGTGCATGGCATACAGCATTTGCTTGAATTGCTTCGTGCAGCATCGGGCAACAATTATCTGTATTTTATTTTTCCGCTCATCGGCATTTTACTTACCGTATTTTATGTACAGCGTTTTCGGGGCGGAAAGCTGGGGCGTGGCATCGCCAATATTCTTTATACAATTGTAAAGAAATCGAGCAATGTGGAGCGCGACAAAATTTATTCGCATGTAATTACCAGCGCACTTACTGTGGGTTTTGGCGGTTCGGCGGGGCTGGAAGCGCCCATTGTTGTGACAGGTTCGGCCATTGGCAGCAATACCGGCCGCGATTTGCGCATGAATTACAAGGAGCGTACTGTGCTGCTTGCTGCGGGTGCAGCGGCTGGTATTGCAGCTGTTTTCAATACACCTATTGCCGGAGTAATTTTTGCGGTGGAAGTAATTCTGATGGAAGTAGCCATTCCTTCGTTCATTCCGCTCCTCATTGCCGCAGCCACAGCAGCGGTAATCTCAAACCTGCTGCACAGCGAACAGTTGTTTTTCCTCATTACAAAAGGGTGGGAGTTTAAAGCCATACCATTTTATATTCTGCTTGGCATCTGCATGGGCTTTGTGTCGGTGTACATGTCGCGGCTCACATTGCGTATCGAGGGTTTCTTCCGCAGTAAAAAGAAAGTGTGGCAAAAAGCCGTATTGGGCGGAATCGGACTTGGTGTATTAATTTTCATGTTACCTCCGTTGTATGGCGAAGGCTATCGCACCATTGAAAACCTGCTCAACGGTAACTATGAAATTCTTTACGGCGGAAGCTGGTACAGCAGTTTCATGCAAAGTCCGTGGATGCTTGTAGTGGCCGGGCTGCTGCTTGTGTTTATTAAAGTCATTGCCACTTCGCTTACCATCGGATCGGGAGGCAATGGCGGAATTTTTGCGCCTTCGTTGTTTACCGGTGCGGTGGCTGGTTTTGTATTTGCCTACTTCTTCAACCTCACCGGCATTATTGAGCTTACCGTACCCAACTTTATTGTAGCGGGCATGGCTGGTGCGTTGAGCGGTGTAGTGCATGCGCCCATGACAGCCATCTTTCTTATTGCAGAAGTAACTGGCGGATACGCCTTGTTTGTACCGCTCATGATTGTTTCGGCATTCTCCTATTTCATTTCGCGTTATTTCGAGCCTTACTCTATTTACACCAAACGCCTTGCTGCACGCGGCCTGCTGCTTACACAAAACAAAGACAAGAATGTGCTGGCCCGTCTCAAACTAAAGAAACTCATTGAAACCGATTTCACACCTGTGCACCCTAACGATACACTCGGGCAGCTTGTGGATACGTTTGCCAGTTCGAAACGCAATGTTTTTCCGGTACTCAATCCGCACGATGAACTTATCGGACTCGTGCATCTCGAAAACATCCGCGAAATCATGTTTCAGACCGAACGCTACGACAACACGCTTGTAAGCGATTTAATGACACGCCCGGAGCTGACAATTGACAGTAATGAAAGTATGGTGGATGTGATGAAAAAATTTGAACAGCACAATGCCTGGAATATACCGGTACTTGAAGATGGAAAGTATATCGGCTTCATTTCAAAATCCACACTGCTTACACAGTACAGAACAAAAATGGCGAAGCAGGATTCGGGTGTGGCGTAAAGGCAGCTACAGCTTAATACCGATCATCATCATATCATCCGTTTGCTCCATATCACCCTGCCACGCATTCATCAGTTCGGCAAACTTCGTGCTTTGTTCGTTCATGCTCAGATGTGAGGTGGAAAGCAGAAATTCTTTCAGGCGTTTTTTGGTAAACTTTTTATTAGAGCCGGCACCAAACTGATCCGTTACCCCATCGGTAAACAAATAAAGTTTATCGCCTTTTGCAAGTGACAATGTATGTGTGATGAATTCCTGATTTTCGGGTGTATATGCACCAATAGAGGCGCGCGTGGCCTCGGTTTCCTCAATTGTATCGTTACGCATTATCCAGAGCGGCCGGTTGGCGCCGGAATAATAAAGCACGTTGCGTGAAAAATCAATCGCACACACGGCAATATCCAGCCCGTCGTTGATACGCTCTTTTGTATTTTTATTTAAATCCTGACTAATCCGCGTATTCATATATTTAAGCAATTCACCGGGTGAATTAATCTCAGGATTTTTCACACTGTGATTAAGCAGTTGTGTGGCAAGCAAACTCATAAAACCACCCGGCACTCCATGTCCGGTACAATCAGCAAGCGCCACCACAATAAGCTGTATGGGCGTTTCCGAGGTGGTGCTCAGTTTAGCGTACCAATACAGGTCGCCACTTACTATGTCTTTCGGATTATTGTATATAAATGCTTCGGTAAATTCATCAATGAAATTTTCACTGTCGGGCAAAACCGCATTTTGAATACGTTTTGCATAATTGATACTGTCGATTATTTCCTTTTGCTTTTCCCGTATTACCTGATTTTGCTTAATTACGGTTTCGCTCACCTGCCGCTTTTTCACGTAACTCCGATATATAAATACCGCAAAACCGACCACCAGCACCAGCAATGAACAGACCAGAATAAGAATCTGATTTTTCTTTTTCTTTTCCGTTTCAGTTACTGCATCTTTTTTTGCCTGAGCAAGTTTTTCTTCATCCAGTTTTTTCTCCAGTTTATACTGATACTCCTCAGCATAGAGTTTAGCCGTATTCTCTTCATTGTATAAGCTATCGCGGAACCAGATGTATTTCTGATAATAGTCCAAAGCTTTATCAAACCTGCCTGTTTGCTGATAAATCCGGCTCATCAGGTTATTTGCTTCAAGCATGGTTTCTGCATCACCTATGCGGGAAGCAATGCTAATCGCTTTTTCGCCATAGCTTTCTGCAGTTGCATAATCCTTCATCAGCATGTAGGTGCGGCAAAGGTTTACGTATGCAATTTCCTCATCCTCCTCATTATTTGAAGCAAACGCATTCATTTCAAGTGCCCGTTTATGAAAAACGATTGCACTGTCGTAAAGGCCAAGATCAGTATATACGCCGCCAATGTTGTTGAGAGAAAGTACAAGCATAGCTGTATCCTGCTGTTCTACCTTTATTGCCAGCGACCGGTAATGGCTTTGCAGTGCCTCTTTATATTTTTTCTGGCTATGATAGATGTTTGCAATGTTATTGTACGAATTGGCAATATTGTCTTTGTCTTTCAGCCGCAGCCTGATGTTGAGCGCCTTCTGATGAAAGTCGATAGCCTGATCGTAGTATTTCTGACGGGTATAGGTATTACCGATATTATTGTAACAGTTGGCAATACGAGTAGAGTCTTTCTGCTTTTCGTAAATTTTCAATGCAATGAGATAACTTTTTACTGATTCGGGATAAAGCCCACGGAAGTAATAGCAGTTGGCCAGAATATTATGCGCAGAAGCAAGCTGACGGGGAAAATTGCCCTGCGATGCATAATGAATTACGGTCTGGGTATATTTAATTGCACTATCGTATTCATTGGCATACACAAATTGAATACTGGCTTCATTGAGTGCAAATAA
The DNA here is from genome assembly GCA_020402865.1 of Bacteroidota bacterium. Taxonomy (NCBI): domain Bacteria; kingdom Pseudomonadati; phylum Bacteroidota; species Bacteroidota bacterium. Next base: position 24,333 of record JADBYT010000012.1, read on the forward strand.
CCGTGTTGTATCAGCTCCCTTTTGCTGAATTTCGCGTAAAACGGAAGCCGCATCCGCTTGTTGGGCATGAAAAGATCCTGACACAAAAAGCAGGCAAAGAAGAAAAAAGCAGTTCGGCTGTATGAACATGTACTAAATATAATTAAAAACCAACAGGAATCAGACTATTGAAAACGGGAAATTTGCGGGAAGGTGAGTTTTTCGTATTTTTGTGTTATGAAGGCACGTTTTCTTCACTCAATTACACTTATGCTCACCGCAGTTATGCTGTTGAGTGCATCGGGTATTGTGGTGGGCAAAATGATTTGTCTGAAAACGGGAAGAGAAGTTGTAAAGATAAATTCGGCGGTGGATTCCTGCTGCCCTGAGCCAGAGCAGGAAGCTGAACTGGACAAACAATGTTGCCTTTATAAGAGTTACGGTATTGTTACTGACAATTTTATACAGGCTTCGCAGTTGTTTGTGAAAGCACCGGTTTGGGTGGCAGTTCCCTCACAGCAGCTTCCCTCTGTTTCATTACTGCTTACCTCGCAGCCACTTCCGGTGCAGGTATGCAGCAAACCGCCTCCGCGAAGTGCGCGTGTGTTGCTGCAACTCAATCAAACCTTCCTTATTTAGTGGTGAATTGTATTCCGGCCTGATGCAATAATTGCGTCGGGATTATTCGTATATACAATTTACTCAACTCATGTATTTCATCCGAATTCTACTTCTGTTGAATCTGTTGCTGAGTGCTGTTACGCTTCGGGCGCAGGATGTACTCACCGGCAATGTGTATAGCGGCAGATCAGAACCTGTGCCTGGTGCACAGATTTTCTGGCAGGGAACAAGTATTGGTACTTCCTGCGATAATCAGGGTAATTTCCGTATTGCGTGGCCCGATAGTTTTCCGGCACAGCTGCGTGTGTCGATGACCGGTTTTCAAACGCGTGTACTTACTTTCGACAGCAAATCGCCCGCGCAGGTGAGTGTGGATTTGCTTCCTTCGAATACACTTAATGCAGTGGTTATTGAAGAACGTTTGCCTGCAAGCCAGTTCTCCACACTCAGTCCTATTTTTGCCGAGCGGATTACTTCGGCCGGTTTGCTGAAAGCCGCCTGCTGCAATCTTTCCGAGAGCTTTGAAACCAATCCGTCTGTAGATGCCGCCGTAACTGATGCGGTTTCTGGCGCAAAGAAAATACAGATGCTTGGCCTTGACGGAGTGTATTCGCAGATTCTGTTTGAGAACCTTCCGCTTATCCGTGGCCTTTCGGCTTCATACGGCCTTGCTTACGTGCCTGGCACATTTATCAAGGGCATACTCATTACAAAAGGCACAGGCTCGGTGCTAAACGGCTACGAATCAGTTTCGGGACAGCTGAACATTGATTTGCTGAAGCCCGAAGAAGGTGCCGACCGTTACTTTGTAAACCTGTATGCCAACCAGCTTGGCCGTTACGAAGCCAACGTGCATTTTAACCGGCAGCTGAACGAAAACTGGGGCACCACGCTGCTTATGCACCACAGCCGTTTGAAACAGCGCAACGACAACAATAACGACGGTTTTCTCGACATGCCGATGTATGAGCAATACAATGTAATGTCGCGCTGGAACTGGGTGCATAAGAATAAAGTGGAAGGGCAGTTTGGCATACGTGCCTTGCAGGACGACCGCACGGGCGGGCAGTTTGCCTTTAACAAAGCGAGCGATTACGGCACCACCAATTTCTGGGGCATGGGCATACTGAACCGGCAGCTTGAGTTTTTTAATAAAACCGGTTTTGTATTCAGGAAGCCCGGCCGCAGCATTGGCACCATGTTTTCGGCGCGGTGGCATGAGCAGGAAATGTTTTTCGGACTAAAAACTTATTCGGGCGAGCAGCGCAGTATTTATGCCAACGTGATCTGGCAGGATAATGTAGGCAGTGGCGACAAACACGGTTATAAATTGGGCGCAAGCCTTGTGTTTGATGAATACCGTGAGGTGTTTAACGACTCTGCCATGTTCAGACCTGAATCTGCGCCGGGTGTGTTTGCCGAGTACACAGGGCATCTGAGTACGCGTTTTTCAATTGTAGCCGGCCTGCGTGCTGATATGCATAGTGTGGCGGGCTTTCAGCTTACCCCGCGTGTGCATGCAAAGTATGATCTCACGCCCAAAACTGCGTTGCGCGTGTCGGGTGGCAAGGGATTTCGCACGGCCAATATTTTCACCGAGAACAGTGCCATTTTTGCAAGTTCGCGCGCGGTGAAGATAAATGGGCCACTGAAAGCCGAAATTGCCTGGAATTATGGCGGCAGTTTGCAGCAGAAATTTAAACTTGGCAAAGAGGCATTGCTCATTATCGATTTCTTCCGGACCGACTTTCAAAATCAGGTAGTGATGGACATGGAAACGCCGGAGCTGCTGCAATTTTACAACCTGCAGGGCAAGTCGTTTGCCAACAGCCTTCAGGCCGATCTTTCGCTCGAACCCATTGAACGGCTTGATCTGCGTTTCGCCTACAAGTGGTATGATATTCGTACTACCTACAGCGGACAATTAAAATCGCGTCCGCTTATGCCTGTGCACCGCGCCTTTTTCAACATTGGCTATGCCACAATGCACGACCGCTGGAAGTTTGACGCCACTGTAAAATGGATGGGACAAAGCCGCCTGCCCAATGTATCGGCCCACGCACAGCACGGGGGAATGAGCGATACGGTGGGCGAAGCCTTCTGGCTGTTCAATGTGCATATATTGAAAAACTTCCGCACATTTTCGGTGTATGCCGGCTGCGATAATGTATTCAATTTCATGCAGCACAACGCCATACTCCTGCCCGGTCAGCCCTTTGCGCCTGAGTTTGACGCTTCACTCATTTACGGACCAATGGATGGCCGCATCATTTATGCGGGCATTCGCTACGCAATCAACTAACAAACAAAAATCAATACCATGAAAACCATTCTCAAAAATTCACTCCTCGTGCTGCTTTTCATCAGCGGCAGTATCCTGCTCCAGTCGCAGCGCCCGGCCGATACAACCGAAAACGTCACCATCGAAATCAAAACATCGGCTGAGTGCGGCATGTGCAAAACACGTATCGAGAAAGCACTTAATCTAACCAAAGGTGTGGTAAGTTCATCGCTCAACATTCCCACACGCGTGGTTACAATTACCTACAATCCAAAGAAAATCACCCCTGCCAAAATCCGCGACATTATTTCCCGCACCGGCTATGATGCTGATGATGTAAAAGCTCGTCCGGGCGCTTACAAACGTCTGCCGGAATGTTGCCGCAAGAATGGGATGAATGGGGGAAGTTGTGAGGGGAAATGAGTATAATGAAACAGCGGGAATGAGTATCGTTCCCGCTGTTTTTTTTACAACACTGTATTTTGCATACTATTTACAAGCAAAACAATTTACTTACCAAACGAATACCCGACACTTACATTAACAATCCATGGCGAATTACTTACGCCTATGTTTAATGCATTATGAGTTAGACTCACTCCGTTTCTATCCGTATAAACCAACTTATCATCACTGAGTGAACTTGCTATGCGCGGCCACCAGCGTACACTGGGTGCAATGGTAATTCCTTTTAACCCCGACTGTTTATTTTGGAAAGGCAACCACCTGTAATATACACCCAAACCAAGCGTGTAAGTAGAATAACGTCCGATCCGATTGGCTGCAGTTTGGATGTCGGTTTGATTATAGAGTTCAAACACATGCAATTTGGGTTCGATCCTCAGATTAAGACCATCCGTAAATCGGTAGCCAAATCCGAAACCGACGCTGTGCGGGATCTTCACATTGAGTTGTTGAGCCTCTAGTTCGCCTCCCACTAATCCACCATCAAGTTTTAATTCAACACCATGTGAATAGTCTATCACAAATCGTTTCATCCATAGATCAAATTCGGCATTGAAGCCGCGAAGAAAAATGGGTTGAGTAAGCCCTAAAACAAAGCTGTAACGTGGCGAAAAAGAAGGTCTCTCTTCTAAAGATTTTCCCTGAAGAAGTAAAGGAAACAAAAGAACCAAAAGACTGATACGATTTTTCATGTTATGGATATTTGTCCATGCAAAAATGAAAAATCAATATAGTCCGCTATAAGACATTTGTCTGAAAAATTATTTACCGCCTCTTAGTCTATTTAAATGACGCGGTGTAATTCCGAGATAAGAAGCGATATATGTGACAGGAAAACGTTTAAATATTTCGGGCTTATCACTTAACAGCTTTTGATAACGATTTTCTACACTAAGACTTACCATTTCTACCGAACGACGGGCCATTGCCACCATTCCGTCCTGAATAAGTTTATATTGTACTTTAGCGGCATCGGGATGTTTTTTCACCATTGAACTGAGGTTATCAAGACTTAATACTACAGCTTGAACAGGTTCTACAGTACGAATTGAAATTTCAGCCGGAGTGCCATCGGATAAACTCTTCACATAGGTTACCCATTCCCCCTCGAGTGCCAGATCGCAGGCGCTTTCATCAGCCTCATTATGGGCAAAGTAAACCATACTTCCTTTTTCAATAAAGGCAATATGACGACAGATATCTCCCTGACGCAAAAAGTATTCTCCTTTAGAAAAGGTTTTTATATCGAAAAAAGCAAGCATCGATTCAACCTTCGAAGGAGGTAGCTGATGATAATTAATAAGTGTTTTTCTAATGAGTTCCATAACTAACTTCCCTCCACAATTTCCGCCAGTTCCAGCCATCGCATCGACTTCTCTTCCAATTCTTTTTCAAGCACTGAAAACCGGTCAGATAACTTACCCAACTCCACATGATCGGTTGTAACAGTCATTTTTTCGGTTAACTCCGCTTTTTCTTTTTCGAGTTGGGGAATTTGTTTTTCCAGTTGCTCGAATTCGAATTTCTCCTTGAACGAAGGTTTACGTTTGGCCGTTGAAGCGGTGGCTGAATTAACAGTAGTTTTAGGCGAATTATTTTCTTCTGCTTTAGCCTCAGCGGCCTGCTGGCGGCGTTCTTCGCGGTCCTGCTCAATTTGTTTTTCGCGCCACTGCGAGTAGTTTCCGGGGAAATCTTTCACCACACCGCTGCCTTCAAACACAAAAAGATGATCCACCAGTTTATCCATGAAGTAACGGTCGTGCGAAACGATGACCACGCATCCCGGAAAATCCATCAGAAAATCTTCGAGTACACTCAGCGTTAAAATATCAAGATCGTTGGTGGGTTCGTCGAGGATGAGGAAGTTTGGATTTTTCATCAGGATGGTGAGCAGGAAAAGCCTTCGCTTTTCGCCACCACTGAGCAGCGACACGTAGTTGTAATGCGACTGCGGCGGAAATAAGAAACGCTGAAGCATTTGCGAGGCCGAGAGCTTGCTGCCATCGGCCAGCGGAAATACATCGGCAATATCCTTGATTACTTCAATTACGCGTTTATCATCGGCAAACTGTATGCCTTGCTGTGCGTAGTAACCAAACACCACCGTTTCGCCGGTTTGGAGTTTACCGCTGTCGGGTGGTTCGAGGCCCATTACGATGTTAAGCAAGGTTGATTTGCCCACACCGTTTTTGCCTACGATACCGATTTTTTCGCCGCGTTTGAAGGTGTAATCAAAGCCGTCGAGAATGATTTGTTCGCCAAACTTTTTGCGTATGCGGATGAGTTCGAGAATTTTTCCGCCGAGGCGGGTCATCTTCACCTGCAGCTGTAGTTCTTCGTCGGGTCTTTTACCGCGGGCTTTTTCGGCTACATCCGCAAATGCATCTTTTCGGGCTTTTGCTTTTGTGCCGCGTGCACGGGGCATTTTGCGCACCCACTCCAGTTCGCGGCGATAGAGGTTTTTGGCTTTCTCCAGCGCACTTGCGTCGGCAGCTTCACGCTCGGCCTTCTTTTCTATGTAGTAGGCAAAATCGCCGTCGTAGCGAAAGAACTTTCCGTTCTCGAGTTCAATCACTGCATCGCACACGCGATCGAGAAAGTAGCGGTCGTGTGTAACAAGCAGCAGTGTGCGCTCGCTGTTGGCCAGAAAGCTTTCGAGCCACTCAATCATGTCGATATCGAGGTGGTTGGTGGGCTCGTCGAGGATGAGCAGATCAGGTGCCGACTGGATAAGCTGTGCCAGCGCAAGACGTTTGCGTTGCCCGCCGGAAAGTGTGCTCACGGGCTGTGTGAGCTGTTTAAAGCCAAGTCGGCCCAGCAGGGCTTTCAGCTGCACTTCATGGTCCCAGGCCTGCAGCCTGTCCATTTCGGCCAGCGCATCATCAAGGCGCTGCCGCGCAGCGGGGCTGTGATCGGTTTCACTTTCTTCGAGTGCGGTTTCGTAGGCGCGCAAAGCACGCAGCGCGGGCGTATCGCCTTCTACTGCAGCCTGAATCACAGTGAGGCTTTCGTCGAACTTCGGATCCTGATCGAGAAAGCCCACAGTAATGTCGCGGCGCATGCTTACTGTACCGGTATCAGGCACATCACGCCCGGCGAGAATATTCAGCAACGTGCTTTTTCCAGCACCGTTGCGGGCCACAAGTGCCACCTTCTCGCCCTGCGCCAGTCCGAAACTAACATCGGTAAACAGTGTGCGCAAGCCGTAACTCTTGGAAATCGATTCAACCGAAAGCAAATTCATAGGCCGCAAAGATAGACAGTTCCGCCCGTTGCAACGATACCGATATATTCACTTACAGCTATAAAAAACAACGGCTCCCCTTGCTGAGGGAGCCGCTGCCGGTACCGGTTGTTGCTGCAACCAATACCACCACACATATTTTACAAGCTCATGAAAACTATTTTGTGTGTACTGCGGGAACTGCCGTTATCAATTGAAATAAAATATACTCCGTTTGAAAGTCCCAATGCATGCGGATCAATCTGAAGCTGCTGCGGACCGGCTCCGAACGACTGATTGTTGCTTAGTGAAATGGTGCGGCCAGTAATATCAGTGAGCCCGATGTTAAGCTGTGCAGCATCAGCCAGCACAAAGGAAACAGTGGTGATGCCTGAGGATGGATTTGGTGAAGCAAAAAGATTAAAATCATGATTCACAATTTCCTCCTGTCCCACAACACCGGTAATATTGATATCGTCGATATAGAGGTTGTTTGAAAAATTACCTGCGGTAAACTCAAATTTAAACCGCACCCGCTGCTGAGCTACTACACTGGGCAAATTTATCGCTACACTGTTCCATTGATTTTGCATTACCGGTGAGTAAGCATTCTGGTCGAGTCCGCCGGGCACCAGCGCATATCCGTTAATGTTTCGCAACAACACCCATGTGCGGCCACAGTTTAAAGAGTAATACACACGCAAGGCATCGCGCACCGAATCCTGCAACGAACTTACTGCGGCGGTGTATTTAAAGTTAAGCACCATTTGCGAAGTGAGCGAAAGATCAACCGAAGGCGAAATCGCTTCGTCGCGCACGGCACCATCGCTCCCAAATGAATTGAGTTTAAGTGCATGTGACCCCGAAAAACCGGCACTGTTAGATACCTGCCACTGCGAAGGTGTATTTCCCGGATTGGAAATAATCCACTGATTGAAATTCACATTTTCAAAATCTTCACTCCATGTACCGGTAAAATCACTCCAGCCGGGACTGATATACACATTGTTCCATTTTGTGACACTATTGTTTCCGGTGCTGTTACTTACATTGAGCGAAGTAGAATAATACCCGGCCTGATTATAAGTAACCGCCTGCGAAGCAGCGGTGGATGTGGCCGGCGAGCCTCCACCGAAATTCCAGTTGCGGCTTGTTACCGGACCGTTCCAGCTCTGGTCGCTATAATTAATGGTAGTGCCTTCACATGCACACCATACTGAATTATTAAAATCAGCAATGGGCGCACAGGGCGTGGTCACAGAGCCGTCAACTCCGGTAAGTGCAAGATTTGCGGGTGACCATAAATTATCGCGGTCGCTGATGCTGCTGTTGAGTGTGGCGTGCATGGCCAGCACCTGATCGTTGGTAAACATGCGCGAGCAGTAAGAATAGTCCATAAAATTCTGCACGTTCTCAGGCACACCGGGTGTACATAGTGCCCACTGCGCATAAAGCGGCGGCGTGGGTGTGGGGCAATTTGTCCAGCCTTCGGTAACCGGTGTATCAGGAATACCATCGTCGCCACAAGCCACACCGGGATTGTTCGTACTGCCCCAGGGATGGGCAAGGTTGAGGTAGTGGCCTATTTCGTGTGTGAGTGCACGCGACGTACCGGGCGCACCTGTGCCGATGCTGCCGATGTAATCCTGAAGGATGATAATTCCATCGTAATAATATCCAAACCCGTTTTGCACGGCCGACGGATAGTAAGCATATCCAGCCACGCCGTTGCGCATTTGTTTTACCACCCAAATGTTGAGATACTTATCTCGCGGCCAGGGATTGAGTTTTGAAAAATCATCGCCCACGCGGGTTTCGTGCGAGTAGATGCGGTCGATGCCGTTGGTGCAATTACCATCGGGGTCAATTTTAGCGAGACGGAATTCGATACCGGCATTGCCCACAAGTGGTTTGAAAGGTGGAATAACCACACTGGTATCAGCGTTGAGTTTCTGAAAATCTTCATTGAGTATGGCTACCTGATCAAGTATCTGCGCATCGCTGATGTTTTCGGCGCCATATTCATGAATGATGTGAAATACGATGGGAATTACATACTGCACCGAGGCGGCGCGCGCTGTATTGTTTTGCTGCAATGCTTTCTGCTGCTGCATGTATTGCTGCACATAAGCATCGTACTCCGCCTTACGCTGATCGTAGGTTGGATCCTGCTGCTGAATGTGGCGGTGTGCATCGGTACTGCCGCAATTGAGCTGTGCGTGCAGGCCGGACTGGTTAAGCCCCAGCCATACAAACGCACACACTCCTGTTTTGAGGAGGAAATGTTTGGTCATACGAATAATATGAGTTTACTGCGCTTCGCAGGCGCAAAATGGAACAATGAAAAAACACTACACAAACCTGAATGCTGAATAAACGAATTGCACCTTATTTGCGGTGTAAAGCAAATAAATAGATGCGTGCAAAGTACACAGCACTGTTTGTGTGAATGTTTTCAGTAAAAAAGGTATAATTTGAGAAGGGATACTTCTCAGCAAAGATCAGGCGGGGGTGTCGGCACATTGGGGATGAAAGCCGGAACCCGCCAGGCAGGTTCGGCAAAATGCAGCCGTGTAAACAAATCCGGACGAGCCGGAATTTCGGTTTTCGTAAAATGGTCGATTGCCAGAAGTTCGAATTCGTTTAAAATAGTATTGTAAGGATTGTTATTGTTTTCATCGGTCATTTTCTTCATGGCAAGCACCATGAGGGTTTCGTCATTATCATCAAAACAACTTAACACTACTTTTCCTCCTTCCACCTTCATCGAAACAATATCATACATACGCCCCTTCCACTCTATTTCTTTTCCTTCATCTTTGAAACGGGCGGAGGCAAGTTCACCTGCTGTAAGCGTAATTGATACCAGATGCGACTCGGAAAGTTCAGTCAGCACCTGGTGCTTTACCTTGTGTCTGTGTGCTTCGCGCAGCGCCATCCACCAAAGTGAACCGAGAGTGAGTTGCATGAGCATACACAATGGTACAGCCAAAAATAGTATGTGGCGCCATTTACGCATACTACAAATATGTAATTATTGAGTATAAAGTAATGTTAATCTTGTCAAATGGCTGAAAATTTCCTTCCTGCGGCTGAAAGCAAATTGCAGGAGGTTCATTTTTCAGCATTTCCGGTTTGATCCTTTGAATCGCGGTACCAATAGGTAATGTTTACGTGCGGATGAATGGGATCAGCCGGAGGCGGCGGTGGCTGTGGGGTATCGCTGAAGTCCGGCAGTTCTTCGGGAAAGGGCAGAGGCTCATTGTCATCTTCCGGTTCATCCTGCCAGTAAACCTGCCGTTGCGGACCTTCGCGGCGATATACCCAGGCCAGCATCATGCCGGTGAGTGCGCCAAACAAATGACCTTCCCACGAAACCGTAGGATCAATTGGCAGTACGCCCCAAACCATAGAGCCATAAAGAAAAACAACCAGCATGGAAATAACCATGAGTTTAAGATGCCGGCGGATAATGCCGCTGAAAAACAAGAACGCTGCCAGTCCGTACACAAGTCCGCTTGCGCCGAGGTGCCACGATTCGCGTGCAAAAAACCACACCAGAATACCCGTAAGCAAATACATGATAAAGAAGACCCGGTGCGCAATAATCTTGTAGGCATTAAAAAGAAGCAGACCCAGTACAAGCAGCGGAATACTGTTCCCAATCAGGTGACTGAAATCGGCGTGCAGCAGCGGGTGAAAAACGATACCGTAAAGACCTTCTGTATGCCTGGGGAATAATGCAAGGTGGCGTAATCCGTTGTGAGAGAAACCCTGCAAAATATGCATCAGCCAAAGCGCCACCACAAAGGTGAAAGGAAACAACTCCCGAAAAAAAACACCTTTCCTTTTTTCAGCCATATTATTATGAGGTCAACACTTATGCCAGACCTGATTTACTGACGTTGTGGCAGTTTACGAATGCGCAAGATGCCAGGCAAGCAGTGCCTCAAAATGAGGATTCTTTTCAAAGAAATAATTCAGCGCATACTCAACTGCCGCTTCGGGTGTATCAAACGAAAGATCAAAATCACCGGGGCCGGGGCCCGGTGTCCAGTTCACGCATTGCAGCAAATATTTACCCTCTTCAAACAAAAGACCGAGTTGGGGACAATCAGACCGGTATTCCTTGCACTCAGAAAGCATTTCGCCGGTAAATACAGCAACTACCGCCGCAGGCAGGTTATTCAAACTATTTCCGCCGGCTTCAGGATTTTTGAGCAGGAGGTAATGCGTAGGATACTCAAATACCCACACACCTTTTGACCGGATATTATTCAAAACTGCGTCAGACAACATATCATTCAAAGCTAAGCGTTTGCTGTTGGCTATAAAAGTTAAACGGCACATAAGCAGTGCTGAATGTTTATTTATATTTGTTTCATGCTGCTGCAACGCATAAAAGCTTTTTTCCTGCTTTTAATTATTCTTGTTCAGTGTGCGGGCCTGCAAATATGGGCGGGCTGGCAACTGGGGCAGTATCGTGCAGCCATGCGTAAAGCCTGCAAAGCTATTCAGCCTCATCTTCGTTTTACACCGGCTCAACTCAAACAGGCACGGTGGATTCATGCACATGAATTTGAGCTGAACGGCAAACGCTATGATGTGGCCCGTGTGGAGCAAACGGATTCTGGCATTGTGTATCATGCAATTTCCGACAGCCGCGAAGACCGCATGCGTGCACAGGAAAAACTCTTGCATACGCAGGACGAAAGCAGCAGGCCGGCGCAAAAAATTGTACTGAAAAAACTTACTGATTATTCGCCCGCAACAGATGCGGTGTCTTTGCCCCCGCTTTTTCTTACCGGAAAGACAAGTTTTGATTTACGGCCGCAAGCCTCCCACGGTTTGCGCCCTGTTCCGCCCGATCCTCCCCCGCCCCGCACGGTACAATGCTAACACGCATGCTGCATCACGCAGCATGAAAACTGCAGCATACCGGCTGCAGCAGTTGTAGTTTGTTGCAACTGTACATCATTGTACACCAATTTACCTTTCAACTCAAATGAAACGCATATACTTTATGGCTATTGCCGTGTACACGCTGTTGTGCTCGGCTGCCATGGCCCAAACCAGCCAAACCATTACCGTTCGCGACCGCGCCACACTTACACCCGTAAGCAATGCAGCGGTAGAAATACACGCCCCGGCATCTGAGGGAATAAACAATGCCCGCACCTGGCAGCATGCAGGTGTAACGGATGTAAAAGGCCAGATCACCATTTCAGTTACGGCTTCGGCCGACAGTGTGCGGTTTACGCATCCGGCCTTTGGCACACAAGGCAATACATTGGCAGCCGTAACGGCAAACAACGGCCTGATGCTGCTTACCCAGCGGGTTCTGTTGCTTAACGAGTTTGTGTATGCCGCCAACCGCTCCGAAGAACGCAAGGCCGATGTGCCTTATCAGGTAGGCGTAGTTTCCTCGCGCGATGTAGAACTGGGCAACCCGCAGAACTCCGGCGATATGCTGATGAACTCAGGACAGGTATTTGTGCAGAAAAGCCAGATGGGCGGAAGCAGCCCGGTGCTGCGCGGCTTTGAAGCCAGCCGCGTACTAATAGTGATTGACGGCGTACGCATGAACAACCTGATTTACCGCTCAGGCCATCTGCAGGATGTAATTACCATTGATCCCAACATGCTCGAACGCACAGAAGTGGTGTTCGGGCCTTCGTCGGTAATTTATGGCAGTGATGCCATGGGCGGAACCATGCACTTTATTACCAAAAAGCCGGTGCTGGGAACCGACAGCGGCATGTTCACTACGGGCAACGGCTTTGTACGTTATTCAACCGCCAATAACGAACAAACGGCGCACATCGACTTTAACCTCGGCACAAAGCGTTTTGCATCACTCACCAGCATTACCCGCAGCGATTTCGGCGACTTGCGTATGGGCGCAAACGGTAATCCCTACGACCCGCAATTTGGCTGGTGCAAATACTACGTGGAACGAATCGACGGAAAAGACAGCGTGATGCAAAATACCGATCCGCTGGTACAGAAATTTACCGGCTATACACAAATTGATGTCACTCAGAAATTCCTGTTCAGGCAAAGCGACAATGTATCGCACCTGCTCAACCTGCAACTTTCCACCTCATCAGACATTCCGCGTTATGATCGTTTGCAGCAGCTGAGCAACGGACTTCCGCGTTTTGCCGAGTGGTATTACGGACCGCAGAATCGTGTACTGGCGGCTTACACGCTGCAGCTGAGCAATGGCAACTCGTTTTATGATAATGCCAGTATTACACTTTCTACACAGCGCATTGATCAGGATCGCATTACACGCCGCAGAAACAGCAATAACCGTATTCGCCAGAATGAAGATGTAAGCATGTTTGCGCTTAATGCTGATTTCAAAAAGCAGATAGGGAAAGAAAATGAGCTGCGCTATGGAGCAGAGTTGCTTTACAACACTGTACTTTCAACCGCCACCAGCACACACATTGAAACCCTTGCCGAAACTCCGGCCGCCACACGTTATTCGGATGGCGATAATTCACAGCTTATGGCTTCGCTGTATGCTTCAAACAGCTGGGAAGTGAGTGAGAAGTTTATTGTGAGTGGCGGTTTGCGTGTGGGTATTGTTAACCTTAGTGCGCAATGGAATGATACCACATTCTTCCCCTTTCCTTACACAGAAGTAAAGCAAAACAATTTTGCTCCCAGCGGGAATCTTGGTTTTGTGTGGATGCCTTCGCAGAAGCTGCGAATCAATATTTTGGGTTCAACCGCTTTCCGCGCGCCCAACATCGACGATTTGTCCAAAGTGTTCGACTCGCAGCCCGGTACACTGGTTGTGCCCAATCCAAACCTGAAACCGGAGTTCGCACTGAACGGCGAGTTTGGTATTTCGTGGACCTTTACCGAAGGGGTGCGCCTTGATTTTGCAGGCTGGTACACGGCCATTACCAATGCCATTGCCGTGCGCGATTTCACCTTTAATGGTGCTGATTCGCTTGTTTTTGACGGCACACCCAGCCGCGTGGTAGCTGCGCAAAATACCGACCGTGGCTACATTACCGGCTTCAGCAGCGGCATTACGGCAGATTTTAATGATCATTTCTCATTTCGCGGCACGGTAACCTACACCTACGGCAGATATATCGACACTCAACTCGACACTGTAGTTCCGCTCGATCATATTCCGCCGGTGTTTGGACAAAGCGGTCTGGTGTATCACACCAACAAATTAGAGTGCGAGCTGTTTGCACGCTACAATGGCTGGAAGCATCTTGCCGATTACAGCGCCAGTGGTGAAGATAATTTATCACAGGCCACACCTTATGGCATGCCGTCCTGGACCACACTTAACTTCCGTGCCGGTCTTCAGCTTAACCGCTGGGTGCGTGTAACCGGTGCCGTTGAGAATATTTTTGATCTCAACTATCGCCACTTCGCCTCCGGTATGAGCGCGCCCGGCAGAAACTTTATTGTTGCCGCACGAGTACGATTTTAATCTCTATTCAAATAATTGATTTACAACCAAATAAATCATTAAATCAACTTTAATCAAAAAATAGTCCGATCCCGATAAACAAAACATCCACACCCTTGTTTTATATGGGAATTCACCAAGAGATTGTGTGAAACTCAGGGGTAATACTCAGCATCACTTCGTGGTGTGAGTGGTTTGGACAAAACAAGAGCCTAACAGGCTCTTGTTTTGTTTAATACCGGTTCGTACCCAAATAAAAACGGTTAATCCCCTTTTAATTGTTTTAATTAGGCAAAAGATAACGGATGATACATATTTGCATATCAATTATTGCTACTGGCAAACATAGTTAGCATAATTGATATTCGATCATCACTTCAGTGGTGAGAGTGGTTTGGGAAAAAACAGGGACGCTAAACGGCGTCCCTGTTTTTATTTCAGTATGTGCTCCGCAAAACCTTCAATCTGGCTTCACACAGGCTTAATACAAGTGGCGTAATCTTGCACAACTAAATGATGAATTTATGATGAATGCCTCTTACGCGGGAATTGCCCGTATTTTCCTGAGCAACGGACAACAACAAACCGGTTTATTGCTGAACGATGTAGAACGTGAAGATGCGTTTGACAACGGCGTACGTTTTGTGCCGTACAGCATGCTGAATGCTTTTTTGCAAACGGCTGATGAAACACTTGTAAAAATCCTGGAGCCTTCGCGCGTAACAGGAATTGATTTGTTTCAAAAGTAATTATCTGGTGGTTTCGATAAGCTCAACCACCAGAGATCGTATCGTTGCGTGGTGGTGGCGAAAAACTCAACCACCGGTTTACGTAAATTAACTGAATCCTCTTTGTTTACGGATGTTCTCGTAGGCATCCTGAATATGCTGAAATCGTTCTTTGGCCGATTTCTGTGCTTCTTCTCCCAAATCAGCCACGCGGTCAGGATGAAAGCGGAGTGCCATTTTGCGATAGGCTTTTTTCACTTCTTCATCGGTTGCGCCTGAATCAATTTCGAGGATTTTGTAATCGGCCCCCGCATCGCGGAAATACATGGCTTTGAGTGAGCCAAAGTCGCCGGAAGAAACACCCATTTGTGCGGCCAGTGTTTCAATCAGATCTGATTCTGACTGCGACACAACACCATCGGCTTTCGCGATTCCGAACAGATAATGGAGCAACTGCACACGTTGTGCCTCGGGCATGTACATTTGCAGGCGCCTGCAAATTTCAGTGGTGTTAATCTGCTGATCAAGCAGTGTGCGTAGCTGGGGCAACAGCTGACGCGTATTTTCCTCGCCAAACTGTACCACCAGAAATCGTTTCACATAATCAAGTTCTGATTTGAGCACCTTGCCGTCGGCCTTCATCATTACGGCGGAAAGCGCAAGCAGACTGCGCACAAAATCCTGCCTTGCATTCACCGGGTTGTAGCCGGTACTGTAACTATCAAAATCGGCAAATCCCGGACCGCCGCCCATGCGTCTGCCATTTATGTTGGCCACAAATGTAAACCCGTCGATAAAAGAGCCGATGAAAAAGCCCAGAAGAGCGCCCCAGAAACCGCCGCCAAGAATCCAGCCCAGCGCGGCTCCCACCCATTTAAAAAATTTAAAATTGCCCATCAGGCTTTACGCTAAATAGTTTAGCTGCAAATGTACAAACCATATACCGCTATTGGAACATACGCCACAATGGCAGGCCTCAGAAATTCAAAACGCCCCGAAAAGGGGCGTTTTGAATTATAAAGTAACGAGACTTTTACTTTTTATTACCTGGCTTGGCCGGCTTTGCGGGAGGCGGAGCAAGCTTTGTCATTATTCCCGAATCAAAAACCTGGTGATCATTGTGATACACTTCACGGCGTATAACGGTTCCGTTTTCGTCGTGGTGCAGCACTTCACCATCCAGATCATCCCACAGCCAGTTTTCTACTCGTTTCACCTGACCATTTTCGTGGAAGTATCGTTGTTCAAGATGTTTGAAGCCAGCTTTGTAGTTGCGGACCTCTTTGCTTTTGCCATTTTCATAATATACTTTCTGCACACCTTCATAATCGCCATACTCGTAATTTTCTTCCTTGTAAACGGCTCCGTTGGCGTAGTATTCTTTCCAGACACCATGCAGGTATCCGTTTTCAAAACTACCCTCAATTGATTTCTGGCCGTTGGCAAAGAATGCTTCAATTTTACCATTCCCGTTTCGAATGGGTTTACGCGGCAAAAGATTACCATCGGGACCGTTATAGGTATAACCTACCAGCGCACCGGCTTCGTAGTAGCGAATATGTGTAAGCTCACCTTCGGGACTGAAGAAACGATGTTCGCCCCAGGGTTCGCCGTTGCGGTAAAGGCCTACGCGGCGCAACTTGCCGTTTTCGTAGTAATAATAGCTGGTATCATCTTTTGAATCGAGCACATAGTTTTCTTTGTACTCTAACTGACCGTTTTCATAATAGCGTTTGCAGATGCCCTGACGGCTGCCGAGGTGGTAATTGAATTCGGCGCGGAGCTGGCCGTTAAGATGATACGATTTATAAGTGCCTTCATCTTCACTGTTGCGCATAGGGCGCTCACTCTGAATGCTGCCATCCATGTAATACCCTTTGGAAACACCGGTAATACGGCCGTTCTGATAATTCTGCTCAATGCGTACCTGTCCGTTTGGATAAGATAAACGCAATTCGCCTTTAAACTGTGTGGAGTCATAACGATATGTGTACACAATGGTGTTTCCGGTGGTGTCATAGAAATTGCTGTAACGCATCCAGCCTTCACGTATAAAATTATTTTCCACCAAACGCCCTTTGTTATCGTAGTAATACTGATTGCCATAGTTGCCGCCATTAATGAAATACTGCTTACCGGTCATCACACCACCTGCGTTATACTCAGTCCATTCCGACTGGCGTTCATCATACTGATACCAGCCTTTGGAGCTGATCTGACCGTTTGAGTGGAAAAACTTGAAGAAGCCGTGGCGCATGTCTTCCTTGTATTCACCTTTGCTTTCTACGCGGCCGTTGGCGTGGTATGTGGTGGAAGGCCCGTCTTTCATACCGCGTTTAAATTCATACTTTGATTCGAGCCAGCCGCCCTCTTCGCGGAAGAATTTCCATTCACCTTCGCGCATGTTGTTCACGAGTT
The DNA here is from genome assembly GCA_020402865.1 of Bacteroidota bacterium. Lineage (NCBI taxonomy): Bacteria > Pseudomonadati > Bacteroidota > Bacteroidota bacterium. The sequence continues at coordinate 41,495 of JADBYT010000012.1, forward strand.
CACCTTCGGCCGCTTTTGATCCGTTGGGGTGATATTCGATTACCGCAAGGCGCTGCCCGGTGAGTTTCTGATTTAGTAACACATCGCCATCTTTAGCGTAATAGCGCATCTGCTGAATCACACCAACTTTGTAGGTATTTTGGTTGTATTTGATTCCGTCAGCATCATACATAAACAAATCACCATTCAATTTACCGTCTTTTCCAAAGGTCGCTTCAGTTTCGAGTTTGCCATTACGGTGATACTCTTTCCATGAACCTACACGGTTGCCCTGTGCGGTGTATTCTCCTTCCCGTAGTTTCTCTCCCGTGCCATAATAGTTTGTCCAGCTACCTGTTTGTACACCATTGGTAAACTGTCCGGAGGTAATCAGTTTGCCGGTTGCTGAATAATCAAGAAACTCACCGTTTTCTTTATCGTTTTTGAAATTAATTACACGCGACACAGAGCCATCGGCGAAGTATTCCGTTGCTTTACCATCACGCATTCCGTTTTTGTATTCCACTTCAATACGCAGCGTGCCATCGGCAAAATAGGTTTTCACCTTTCCGTCGTATTTCCCTTTGCTCATGGAGCCTTCTTCGTACTTGGCGCCATTTGAACGGTAGGTGGTATAGGGCCCGTCCATTTCTCCGTTGGAGTATGTATATCGTTCGCGGATTACGCCGTTATCGAAATATTTTTCCTGTACCCCATTAAGTTTACCATTTTCATAATTTTCCTTTGTCCGGATTACGCCATTAATCGGATAATACCAAACCCACTCACCGGTTTCCTTACCCATGCTGTTGTAGCTTCCCTTGCCGCGCAGCAAACCGTTTCGTTCCTGATAGAACACCCACTCGCCGCGACGTTCAGGAGTTCCGGGGTCTTCTCCTTTTTTCTTCTTACTTGGCTTGGCATTCAGTTGCTGCTCACGCACTACCGGATCTATTTTACCAATACCAAAAATAATTTTGTTGTCGTGGAAAAGTATATCTACGTTTTCGGTGTTGCTCATTGCCATTTTAGCCGGATGGCGAAGATTTTTATCAATAAAATCAGTCGCCCACTTGGCAAATGCCGGAATCTTTTTCTTTTTATTTTTCTTGTATGCTTTTGCTTCTGCCTTGTCGGCTACGGTGGCAAGCGTGTAGTAAGTATATACTTCGTAGTATCCGTTTTTATACATGTTTACAAAAAACGGCACATAGGTTTGCATAAACCAGTTTTTCGAATCATCCTCCATCTTCATGCTTTCAAACATGAGCTGGCGCTGCATCACAAACTTGTATTTAAGCGTAGTGAGGTTTTTGTACGCGGGATTAAGTGCCTTTTTCGATTCGAGCAAATCAACCAGATAATCAAAACACTGATCACCGGCTTCAGAAGAAGAAAGCCGGGCTTCCGGATCTGAATCAAGATTACCGCCATACATATCTTCTATCTGAACCACTACTTTGTTGGCACGCTCACTGCTGTTATCCAGCAGCAGATAATATTCGAACGAAAGCAATGCGGGCAAAAGACGACCCTGCTCCACAAGTGCTTTACCGAGCTGAAAATGACTTGAACGATGATACTGGTTCAGTTCAATTGATTTCTGAAAACAGGTTACTGCATCGGCATATTTCTTCTGCTTCACATAGGTAAGCCCTTTATGGTAGTAGAGGTAAAAGAAATAGGGAAATTTCTCAATGCCTTCGTCGAATGCTTTGTGCGCATCGTCATACTTAGCCATCTCACGATTCGACTCACCGATATACTGGTAAAAATCGGCCTCAAAACGATTTCTCATTTTCAGCCCTTTCTGCGCGGTAATGAGGCAGAGGCTGTCGTCGTGATTATCATTGTAGGCCGAAGCGAGACGGAGTATGGCATAGGCGTAGTTCGTATCGTTCGGGTGACATTTTTTGTAATTGGTTATGGCTTTTTCGTACTTGCCGGTGAGCTCATAAAACGAGCCCTGGATAAGCAATTCACCGGAAGATGTGTATTCTTCTTCATCAACCTGAGCAAACACAGACTGCCAGGAAAACAAAAACGAAAAAACGAGGGTCAGGCGAAAAATCTGATTCATTTGAAAAGTGAACGGGTTAGGTTATTCAATGAGAATTACAACGGGTTTTACCCGGCAAACAAAAATAACAATTTCGGCGATTTATCAGTCCTGTTTAAGAAGATCGCTGAGGAGCTGATTAAGGCGTTGTTCGGCCTGCAGGCGGCCTATGGAAAACGTGGATAAATCGACTGTTTTCAGCCATGCATAAATGGCCAGAGCTTTGCGGCAACGGTCGGAAGCTGCGGCATTATCGTGGTTGTGATGAAGGAAGGCCTCCATTTCAAGTGCGCGGGCCAGCGCATCGGCCTGCGCGGGTGTGAGCGGATTTTCCTGCCCGATTAAATCTGCAAGTGCCTCCGGCGTGAGGCGGTAAAGCACTTCGGGGGTGATTCCAAAAAACGGATGATAGCTTTCGGCCAGTTCGTGCAAGGCATCTTCGCGGCGCTGCTGGTTGCGCAGGCCCATTGCCCGTGCAAGCACGCGGGCAAACTCCTCAATCATGCGCTGTACGTAATCGCGGCGATACATGTTGACTTTTCAGATAACAGACCATGGCTTTTAACATAGCCGGTGCAATGCCCGGTGAAAAAAGCCAACAGGCCAAAAGTACAAATGCCCGGCACGATTATGAAATGCTACAGCTGCAGAAAGCACCATTCGTGGTGTTTTCGCACAGCAAGCAGTTAACATTCAGACAGGGAAGCTGACATCGTACAGAAACTGAAACTGACGGCTTGCCAGCGATGAGGGTAATATTCGCATGAGCGCATTGCGCATTGCAGCAAGCAGGCGACTGTCTGTTTGCGCCAATTTACCCACGCGAAGGCTTTCTTCCACAATCCGGCTTGTGCGCGGCAGGCGCATGGCCGAGAAACTGCGCAGGCTCTGCTCCACGGTATCTGCCGTTGTTAAATATGCGGGGAGCAAAACCGCATCTTCAATGGCCTGACAGGCGCCCTGTCCGAGATTTGGCGTAGTAGCGTGGCCTGCATCGCCAAGCAGCAGCACGCGCCCGTAAGCCAGCGACTGCAGCGGCTTGAGGTCGATAATATCATTGTGCATAAGCTGTGCAGGCGGCGTGGCAGCCAGCAGTTGCGAAACGGGATAATGAAAACCGGCAAAGTGGTTTTGCAATTCACTCAGCTTCCATGCAGCGAAGCGCGGGTCGTTTTCCTGCGATGTATTTATGCAGGCGTACCAGTACACGCGGTTGTTTGTGAGCGGACAAATGCCAAAGCGTCCGGCCGTATCCCATGTTTCGCTGAAGGCGATGCGCGTGGTATCTACCGTGGCGGCAGTAACGCCGCGCCAGCAGGTGTAGCCGGCATAGCGATGTGCAACATGCGGCAAAAGCTGGCGGCGAATCGTGCTGTGAATGCCGTCGGCCGCAAGAAGCAGGTCGCCCTGCCAGGCGCTGTTGTCGGTAAAATGCAGTACAATACCGGCGGCTGTTTCGCTGAAATGGCTTACGGTTTTGCCGGTGTGTAATGTGCCCGGCAGCAGTTTGCTGCGCAGCAGTTCATGCAGTTCGGCACGATGCAGCGTGTAGGTATGCATTTTACCCGACGGATGCGAAAAATCGTTTGCCGAAATTACGTTCCCGTTCCGCGATAAAATCAGTGCTTTGTCAATAAGCGAACCCGCCGCAATAACCTCTTCGCCTGCACCAATGCTTTTGAGCGCACTTATCGCATTTGCGGCCAGCGCAATACCTGCACCCACAGCCTTTAGTTCGGGTGCGCGTTCGGCAAGTTGTACTTCATGCCCCGCGCGCTGAAGGGCAATGGCTGCGGTTAATCCGCCTATTCCGGCTCCGGCAATGAGAACTTTCATATTACCAAGATTTAGAACAAATGTACTAATTTATTTTTCACTGGAACATTTGTACTAAATATTTATTTTTACAGGGTGACTACCAAAGAACGCATACTTCGCACCGCGCTTGAACTTTACAACAAATCGGGTCCCGAAACCGTAACCGTGCGGCACATCGCCGCCGAAATGGGCATCAGTCACGGCAACCTCTGCTATCATTACCCCAACACCGAAGCCATTGTGCGGGCGCTGTATGATGAGCTGGTGGCCGAAATGAACAGGATGGTAACGGATTCGCAATCAAATTCGGCAGGCGATTTGAAAGCGGTTTTGCAAATGGTGCTCCATGCGGCGCGGCGCGGCTTCGAAACATTGTATCGTTACCGTTTTGTGTTGCTCAACTTCCACGCGATCATGCGGAGCGATGAATACATCCGCAAAAATTACAGTGAACTGACGCGTCAGCGTCAAACCGAATTCAGAATGATTACCGATGCGCTCATCCACGCCGGAATCTTCCGCCCCGAAAGCTTTCCCGGCCAGTACGATCTGCTCATCGAGCTTCAATTACTGGCCGGCGACAACTGGATAGCCCGTGCAGAAATCATTCGTAAAATGAATAAAACACAGGCAATAAATTATTACACCGATGTACTGCTTTCGCCGTGGACGGCGATAATGACCGAGCAGGGAATGAAGATGTACAGAGAGCTTTCAGGGAAATGAGTAACCGAAATCGCCGGAAAAATAAAATACGAGATAATAAGCGGAAGGCTCGGCGAGATGCTCCTCCGGCTCAAGGCTGGTTTGGAAAATTTCTTGATGTGGTTTTCTTTGAGTTTTATCTTGTTGGAAAAATAGCCCAAAGAGGGATTAGTGTTAGTGGTCAAACTTCATGGATAATGTTAATGATTGGGGTAATGTATTTCCCTCTATTATTTGATAATGCGTCAAAACAGCTGAGTCTTTCTATAAAGATATTGATTGGCATTCAACTGCTTTTACAACTCATTTGGTGGTTGCGTTATGGGAATGACACACAAATTGAATTACTGAAAGTTAGACGCAGAGACAGACATCCTCTTATGTTTTTAGTGATCTGGGGGCCAATTTTTGGGTATCCGCTTTGGCGGTTATATGTGTGGTACTAACTAAAGACAACGCCCGCCAAATATCGATTGGCGGGCGTTGTTAATTATTTTATAGCATGCACAGAACGAAGTCACAGACTTCGCTAAATGTTCCGAAAAGCTACGGCAGTCTTCGACAGCTTAAACTTTTCGGAGCATTTTGAGTTATACAGCCGAAACTTTTCAGGGCTATATCAACCAATCATTTCAACCGATCGGCGAATGAATTTGGTTAACTCCTCGCCTTTGAGTAATCCCTGAGCAAGCAACGCCAGATCGGCCGATTGCTTGAGGAGTTGCTGTTGTTTTTCGGCATCAGCCTCCTGCGCAATTTTATAAATGAGCGGATGATTTGCATTTACCACAAGGTTATGCATATCGGGCAGTGAGCCGTAAAAACCTGCACTGCCGCCCGAAAGCGCGCTCATGTCTTTCATACGTCGCATAAACTCAGGACGCGTGATCAGCATCGGGGCCTCTGTTTCGCTGAGCGACTCGAACACTACCGTGTATTTTTCTTTGGGCACAATGCCTTCAACCACAGGCTTGAGTTTATCTTTTTCTTCATCGCTCAGCTTCGAGGGTTGCACATCGTCTTTGGCAATGAGTTTATCCACCGTGTTCGAATCGACACGCACAAACATGGTGTTTTCGAGTTTCGACTCGAGGAAGTTGATGTAATGCGGATCAATCGGACTGTCGAACACAAGCACATCGTAGCCGCGCCCGGAAGCTGAATGAATATAGCTGTGCTGCGCCTCGGTATCGTTGGTGTAGAGGAATACCACTTTTTTGTCCTTGTCGGTTTGCACGGTTTCCACGTGCTGGCGGTATTCGTCGAGGGTGAAGTATTTACCTTCCGTATTTTTCAGGAGTGCATACTTGCGTGCGCGTTCGTAGAACTTATCGTCGCTGAGCATGCCGTATTGTACGAAGATGCGGATATCATCCCACTTCTTCACAAAGTCTTCGCGGTCTTTTTTGAAAAGCTCGTCGAGTTTATCCGCCACTTTTTTGGTGATGTGGCTGCTGATTTTCTTCACATTGGCATCGCTCTGCAAATACGAGCGCGATACGTTGAGCGGAATATCAGGCGAGTCGATTACACCGCGCAGCAGCGTGAGGAAGTCGGGCACAATTTCTTCTACTGAATCGGTTACGAAAACCTGATTGCAGTAGAGCTGAATTTTATCGCGCTGCGCATCGAGTGTTTTCTGCAGGCGCGGGAAATAGAGAATGCCGGTGAGGTTGAAGGGATAATCGACGTTGAGGTGAATCCAGAAGAGCGGATCTTCGAAATTCATCGGGTAGAGTTCGCGGTAAAACGCTTTGTAATCGTCGTCGCTGAGGTCGGCGGGCTTTTTGGTCCAGGCCGGCGCCGGGTTGTTGATTACATTGGGAACGGTGGTTTTTACCTCGTTGCCTTCGTCGTCTTTGCTGGTTTCTTCGCGTTCGCCGAAGCGGATTTCCACGGGCAGAAACTTGCAGTATTTGGTGAGGATGCCGCGCAGACGGTGCTCTTCGAGAAATTCCTGTGAATCGTCGGCAATGTGCAGGATAATATCTGTGCCGCGATCATCGCGCGAGGCTGCTTCGAGTGTGTACTCAGGGCTTCCGTCGCAAATCCAGCGCACGGCTTCGGAGCCTTCTTTATAGCTGCGTGTTACAATTTCTACTTTGTGCGCCACCATGAATGCCGAGTAGAAACCGAGGCCGAAGTGACCGATGATACCGTTTACGGCGTCGGACTTGTCTTTGTATTGATTTACAAATTCCTCAGCACCGGAGAAGGCTACCTGTGCAATGTACTTTTCGACCTCTTCGGCTGTCATACCAATGCCACGGTCGGAAATGGTGACAGTTTTGGCAGCGGGGTCGGTTTTTACACTCACGTAAAGCTGACCGGCTTCACCGGTAAATTCGCCCAGCGAGGAAAGCGCCTGGAGTTTGCGGGTAGCATCTACCGCATTGGAAACCAGCTCACGCAGAAAGATTTCGTGATCAGAATAAAGGAATTTCTTGATAATCGGGAAAATGTTCTCTGTCTGAACGTTGATTTTGCCTGTGCTCATGGAGTAGTATGTTAAGACCTCGTAGAGTTGACCAAAACTGTGCCGGGAGAAAATCCTGCCATTTTGACACTACCTGAGGATTAAAAATTTTGTCGTGGATGGACGGGACAGCAAGAGAAAGGGAGGGCAAACGCCTGTTTTTGTTTACTTTCGGGTTGAGCAAACACAAAACCTGATTCCAAATGAAAAAAGTTACCCTGATTCTTGCCGGGGTGCTGTTGTATTTTGCCGCTGAGGCCCAGCTGAACGGTACTTATACAATTGATGCCCTGCTACCGGCAAGCGCAACTAACTATCAAAGTGTCAATGCAGCCGTTGGCGATTTAGCCACCGGCACCCGCACCGACGGCGGGCCGGTAAACGGCCCCGGCGTATCGGGCCCGGTTGTGCTGCGTATTGATGCCGGCTCCGGCCCCTACAACGAACAAATTACCATTCCGGCCATCACAGGCACATCGGCCACAAACACCATTCGCCTTACCGGTGGCTCCGGTCGCGAAGCGATTACGTTTACCGGCACCACCACCGCCGACAGGCAGGTGATTAAACTCAACGGTGCGCGCCACATCATACTCGACAGCCTCACCATTGTGAATAACGACATCGGCTTCGGTTTTGGCGTACACATTACCAACAGCGCCGACAGCAACCGCGTGAGCAACTGTGTGGTGAGTGTTTTCAATGCCTCCACAAGCACAAACTTTGCCGGAATTGTAATTGGCGGCACCTCTGTAACTACAAACAGCGATGCCGGCGACGATAACGTAATTGAGAACAACACCGTGGAAGGCGGCTACTACGGCATCACCATGCGCGGGCAAAGCACCACCATTTTTAACCAGCGAAACCGAATTGTAAATAACATTATCCGCGATACCTACTTCTACGGCGTGTACTGTATTTACCAGAACCTGCCCGAAATATCGCGCAATACCATTTCGGGACGCGCCACGCAAACTTCTTCCTCATACGGTATATTCATCAGCAACACCGACTTGTTTACCTGCGAGCGCAACCGCATTTTCAATGTAGGTCTTTACGGTATTTTTATTACCACAGGCAACAACCAGGGTGGCACCGGTACAACACGCGTAAAAGTGGTAAACAACATGGTTGGCGGGGGCTGGCTTTCGGTTAATCCCTACGGCATTTATGTGGCAGGCACCTCGCGCCTGATCGATATCTGGCACAACTCGGTAAGCTTAACCAGCGGCAACGGCCGTGCAATTTATGTGCTTGGTACTTCGTCGGGACTTGACATAAGCAACAACTCACTTGCTGTATTTGGCTCTGCAACCGGCTATGCACTGTATGTAAATACTGCAGCAATGGCTACCACAATTGATTACAACAATTACTGGGCGCCCGGCTCTTCCAACTTCGTTTTCATCGGTGCGGCTTACACCACTGCAAACTATATTGGCGGCGGCGGTTTCAACAACAACTCGCGCAGTGGTGATCCGATTTACATCAACAATTTCAACAACCTGCACACCACCGCCACACAACTTTTCGATGCAGGCACCAACCTGGGCATAACCACCGATTTCGACGGCGATATGCGTCCGATGGCCCCCACAAGCCTGTACGACATAGGTGCCGATGAATACACACCATCGGTAAACGATGCCGGTGTGCAGGTGCTGGCCAGTCCGGCGCAACCTTTTGGCGCAGGTTTGCAAACCATAAGCACACGCATTTTCAACTTTGGTGCAGCCACACTTACCAGCGCTACCATCAACTGGCGTGTAAACAATGTCGCGCAAACGCCGTTTAGCTGGACCGGCAGCGTACCCAGCAACAGCCTTTCGGCTCCTGTAAACATTGGCACCTTTACTTTTGCCAGCGGCACCACCTACAACATGAAATTCTGGACATCGAATCCTAACGGCGTTACCGACCAGAATTTCCTGAACGATACGCTTACGCTGAGTGTATGCGTGGGTTTAAACGGAACCTACACCATTGGCGGCCCCGGTGCCGATTACCCCACCATTTCGGCGGCAGTTTCAGCCTTGGTTTGCGGAGGTGCTGCAGGCCCGGTAACCATGCGCCTAAACGCGGGTCAGGGACCGTTTAACGAGCAGGTGATTATTCCGTTTGTGGTTGGCGCTTCCCCCGCACGCCCGGTGCGCTTTACCGGTGGTGCTAACCGCGAGACGGTGACTTTCAACGGGAACCTTTCGTCTGAACGCGGCGTATTTGTACTCAACGGAGCACACAACATTACGCTCGACAGCTTAACCATTATCAACACCGGCACCACACAGGGTTACGGTGTAAAACTCACCAACAGCGCCGATAGTAACATTATCCGAAATTGTATCGTGCGCCTTGATACGGTGAGTACTTCCGCAAACTTTGCAGGTATTACCATTTCCGGTGCCACTGTAACTGCCAATGGAAACTTTGGCCGCGATAACCTGATTGAAAATAACTTCGTAAGCGGAGGTTATTACGGAATCACCGCCCGTGGTTTTTCCACCACCATATTCTCGCCGGGCAACCGGATTATCAACAACACCATTGAACGTTTCCACTATCATGGTGTATATTGTTTCTATCAGAATAAATTGGAAATAACCAGAAACGATATTCGTGCGCGGGTGGCACGTTCAACGGCCACCTACGGCATAAACATTGCCTATGCCGATTCGCTTACCGTGGAACGCAACAATGTGCGCCGCTTTGGTACGTATGGCATTTACATGACTTACGGAAATTACCAGAACAACACCGGCACATTCCGCGCAAGGGTTACCAATAACATGATTGGCGGCGATGTAAACGGCGGTACTCCTTACGGAATTTACATTACCACCAACTCGCGCAACTTAGACATCTGGCACAACTCGGTGAGCCTTAACAGCGGCAATGGCCGTGCCATTTACATTCTCAGCGGATCGGGAAACAATGTGCAAAACAACTCGTTTGCGAATTTCAATTCCACTTCGGGTTGGGCACTGTACATAAGCAGTGTGGCCAACGTAAACGGGGTGGACTACAACAACTATTTCATACCCAACTCCACAAACTTCATTTTCATTGGCGGTGCTTACACTACGGCCACTTACGTGGGCGGAGGCGGTTTCAACGTAAACTCGCGCCACGGCAATCCGTTTTACGTAAACAACCTTACCGACCTGCACAGCTTTGCCTCGCAGTTGTATGATGCGGGAACCAACCTCGGCATTAACGTGGACATTGACGGCGACGTGCGCCCGATGGCTCCCACAAACCTGTATGATATAGGTGCCGATGAGTTTGGTGTAATCAACAACAATGCCCTGCCGGTTTCGTTGTCGTCGCCCATTAACTTTGCCTGCGGCGACAGTGCGCAGGTGATTTCGGTGGTGGTAAGCAACCTCGGTGCCAATACCATTACGTCGCTGCCCGTTACGGCGCAAATCACAGGTTTTGTAAACACCACACTTACTACCACGTACACCACGCCCATTCTGTTCGGGCAAACTGCCACCATTAACATAGGCACCATAAACGCCTACGCAGGCGGCACACTTAACCTGACCATTTACACACAGCTTGCGGGCGATCAGGTATTGGGCAACGATACGCTGCGCACACAAATTACAATCACTCCTCTCGCAGTGCCCGCAGTGGGTGCCAACGACACGGTATGCAACGGCGATCAGGCAGTACTGACAGTAAACAGCGATGGCTTTGACCATTTCTGGTACACTTCGCCCACAGCTACCCTTCCGGTTGCGCAGGGTGATACACTGGTAACTCCGGCACTGGTAAGTTCGCAAACCTATTATGTAGCTGCACTTACCTCAGGCTCCGGCAACCTTACCACACAGTTTACCGGCGGCAACGGTTGCGAAGGTGCTATGTTTAACATTACTCCGGTGGTGGACATGGTGCTCGATTCGTTTGATGTGAATCTGGGCTCTACCACCATTCAGGGTGTACGCGTGTTCTGGCGACTTGGCGGCTATCAGGGTTTTGAAACCACCCCGACCGCCTGGACAGTGCTCGGACAAGACAGTGTGCAGGGCATGGGCGCAGGACAACCTTCGCGCGTGCATCTTGGCGGATTGTTTCTGCAGGCCGGTCAAACGTATGGTTTGTATTTCCACAATCCTTCATCAAACATCGACTACACTACCGGCTCGGCCAACTTCAGTAATACGGATGCTGCTATTTCAACAGGCGCGGGCTTGTGCGGTTTGTTTACTTCTGTAAATGCCGGACGTATTTTCAACGGACGCGTGTATTACACCAAAGGCTATTGCCCTGCATCCACACGCACACCCATTACGGTAACCGTGCTTCCGCGTCCGCAGGTAACACTTGGCCCCGACACCACGCAGTGTGGTCCGCGTGTGCTTAACGCAGGCAATCCGGGCAACACGTTTACATGGTCAACCGGCGATACCACGCAGCAAATCTCGGCCGGGCTTTCCGGTCAGTACTCCGTTGCGGTGAGTGATGGGTTTTGTGTGGGACGCGATACGGTGAACCTTACTATCAACCCCATTCCGCCCGTAGCTGCATTTGCGTATGTGGGCGTGCTTTGTCAGGGCCAGCGTGATACACTTGTGGCCACCGGCGCAGTAAACTATGTATGGAACACCGGCGGCACCAGCAACACCGAACCGATTTTCCCGGCTACCACCACTACTTACTCCGTTGTCGGAACTGATTTTGTGGGATGTTCAGACACAGCCTCAATTACAGTAGTGGTAAATCCGAACCCGACTGTAAGCTACACGGCTTCGCCGGACACAGTGTGTGCGGGAAGCAGCACCACACTGAGCGGCGCCGGCGCACAAACCTATGTATGGAGCAACAGCGTGGTTGACGGTGTACCGTTTACACCCTCCACATCGGGCAGCTACACGGTAATTGGCACTGATGCTAACGGATGTGTGGACACCACTGTAGCGTCTATTGTGGTGAATGCAATTCCCAACGTAAGCTACACCGCCAGCAGCACACAGCCCTGCGAAAATACACAGCTCACACTCAGCGGCACCGGCGCACAAAACTACAGCTGGACCGGTGGCGTGAATGACGGCGTTCCCTTTACCGCCACCACCACCACTACATACATCGTAACCGGAACAGATGCCGCCGGCTGTAGCGATACGGCTTCAGTTACCATTAACGTGTTGCCGGCTCCGGTAGTAGGCATCAACACAAGCGGCAACACGGTATGTGCGGGCAACGCAGTTACATTGAGCGGAACCGGCGCGCAAACTTACACGTGGACTGGCGGCATAACCAACGGCGTACCGTTTACGCCTGCCACTTCGGGCAGCTACACGGTAACGGGCACCGCAGCCAACAACTGCAGCGCCACCGCCACAGCAAACATTACCGTAAACGCATTGCCCAACGTAGCACTCAGTCTGCCGTTCAGCACCATCTGCTTTGATGATGCCAATGCTGTGCTTAACGGCGGCACACCCGCAGGCGGCAACTGGAGCGGCCCCGGCGTAACCGGCAGCAGCTTTGATCCGTCGGCCGCCGGCAACGGTACACACGGCATAATTTACGCTTACACAGATGCCAACGGCTGCAGCAATCAGGCCACGCAAAACGTGGTGGTTGATCCCTGCATCGGCATTCATGAAAATACCGTTACGCTGATGCAGGTATATCCCAACCCGAACAACGGTATATTCACCGTAGCTTTTGGCGGCAATGAAATGATGCAGCTGCAGGCGTTTGATGCCACCGGCAAACTTATGTTTGATGCACAGGTATTGCCCGGCACGGTTCAGCAAATGGAGTTTGCCTCGGCCGGCCTGTACACGCTGGTGGTAATTACTGCCGATGGCAGCCGGACCACGCAGCGCGTGATAGTGACGAAGTAATTACGAATATTTATTTGGTTGATCTCCGCAGGTAGTATTATCTGCGGAGATTTTTTTGTAGAAACAAGCAAAAAAACGAACAGAATCTGTTACTATTTTGCCTTAATCCTGTGCCGCACAGTGTCAAGTACTTCAATCGTTTTATCAAGCAGTTTCAATACAGCTGAAGTATCTATATACCTGGATAAATCGACGGGCTCTTCTGAAACCGGAACAGTATCGTTCGATGTAAGGCACCTGCCTTTATTCGAGCGTTTCACATGAATATCATACTCATCAAAAAGCCTGCGTTTGGACATTACCAGTACACAACTGTCGGTAATACAATTCTTATCGCTCAACACAATCTTTGCTATAGCAAATTTACTTGTTGGCTTGCTGATTACCTTCACTACGTTACCGACTTGAAACCCGTTTATCATTACTTTACTGTATGTGGTAAGTGAACCAGGTGCACATTTTATGTAGAAGGTTTTTGTTTCATCAGCACAATTGGAAAGACACAGGATGACAAAAAATACAATTGTAAAAATGACTGTTGTGCGGGATTGCATTGGCATGAGTATATTTTGGAGTAAAATAGAATCTTTATAGCAGTTTTCGAAGTTGTTTTTAAAAAAAATAATCATTCTGAAACCCTTCCGAATTGTCAGTAGTGTACTTGTTGTACCATTGTTGTACCAAATGAAAAAAGCCTTTCAGGATTTCTCCTGAAAGACTTGATTTTAGTAGAACTCATATCGAAATCATCCCAACAAACTGCTTATCTGCGAACAAACTGAAAATTCAATCAATTCCCTCGCAAATTTTCACTCCAAATTCTTAATCATGGCATACAGCATCCTTGAAAGTTCATCTGCATTTGCGCATAATTCCTCAAATTGATCTTCCGACAATTTTGAGTCGTCTTTGAGTAAGTCAAAGATTGCCACACATTCAAAAACAGACCCGCGGGCAGTTACAAAGTAGTTCCTCCGATCAGGCTTTGAAAATTTACCCGAACCTTCGGCAATGTTGAGTACAATACTGAATGAAGCCCGGCCGAGTTGATCTTTTATATAAGAACCCAGCTTATGCTGACCAATGATATTTTTGCATGACAGGTGAAAGGCTTTCGACTTCTTGTAAACTTCTAGATTTCTAAATTCAAACATCGTATTTAATGGTTAAAGGATTACAAACAAGGGATATTACTATCAGAAAGAGAAAGAGAAAGAGTAAGAGAAAGAGAAAAACGTTGTGTTTAATGGTTGAATGATTACAAACAAGGGATATTACTATCAGAAAGAGAAAGAGAGTGAGAGAACAGAAAAAAGAGAAACGTTGTGTTTAAAGGTTTAATGGTTTAATGATTACAAACAAGGGATATTACTATCAGTAAGAGAAAGAGAGTGAGAGAACAGAAAAAGAGAAAGAGAAACGTCGCACTCGCTCTGTTTCTCTTTCTGTGTAGTAGCGGGGGCCAGACTCGAACTGACGACCTTCGGGTTATGAGCCCGACGAGCTACCAACTGCTCCACCCCGCACCGTAGCGCTTCCGTAAAAGCGAGTGCAAATATACAGCTTTTTCCGATTTGTGTGAAAAGATTATGAACATTTCGCCTTAACGCGGTTCATAAGACTGGAAAATAATTACGATCTCGCTGATTAACTGACACTTATGCAGTCGGGATTATTCATCAAAAACCGGACTGAGCGATTAATCCGGTCTTTCCGTGCGTTAGGGCTGCGTAAACAGGTTGTAAATGAATTTTCACGGCAATACGTCTTTAATATTATGCTTCGTGATAATGTGATTTAGCGTTAATACTTGCTTAAAGCTTTTTGAAATGAGGTATCGGAATTTTGTGACACAAAATAACGTGCATGAAAAAACTACTGACCTCACTGGCTTTTTTGAGTATTTGTGCTGTTGCATCAGCGCAAAACGGGCCGGGACTGATTATTTCCGAAGCGCTTCCGAACCCTGCAGGAACTGATTCGCCTTTTGAATTTGTAGAACTGGTGGCTACACGCTCCATTAACTTCTCGGTAACACCTTACACGGTGGTGGTGTGCAACAACGGCACCGCAAACGCACAAGGCTGGATAGCCGGAGGTGCGTTGAGCTATGCGTTTGAAATAACTACCGGCACCGTAAACGCGGGCGACGTAGTATATGTAGGCGGCTCGTCAATGGCAGCTACCGGCACAGTGCTGCGCAGCATAAACACCGGCACCACCGCGGGTGACGGATTCGGAAACCTTGCATCGGGTGGCGTGTTTGGCAATGGCGGCTCCAATGCCGATGGTATTGCCATTTTCAACCAGCCTGTGGCCGCACTTACACCAGCTACCGTGCCTGTGGATGCACTTTTCTTTGGCACTGCTACCGGCACTGCAGTAGTGAACGCCGGGGCCGACGGCTACCAGCTTCCTGCAAATGATTTGTACGCCGGCGGCAAGCTTCAGTCAACCAGCTTTCTTGCACCCGACCCGGCTTCGGCACAAACGCTTACCGCAGCTGGCGTGTTCAATCCTGCAACCGGCAGTTTTACCACTACGCGCACCTGGACCATCGGCAGCTTTACCGACCTCACCACGGGTGTTACACTTTCAACCACACCCGGCGCAGCCACACTTGCATTTTCAACCACCAACCAAACCGTGAATGAAAATGCGGGCACCGCTACCGTAAACGTAACCATAACCAACCCCAATAATGCGCAAATCGTTTTCACGGTGGGCGCAGCGGCATTCTCCAACGCCACAGCCGGAAGCGATTACAGCATTTCTGTCCAGCCCGTAGTAGTGCCGGCAAACACAAGCACTACGCAAACCATCACCATTACCATTACCGATGATGCGCAGGCCGAAAGTGACGAATACATTGCACTTACGTTTACACAACTCGTAAACGGAACTGCATCGGCTACTGCTGCTCATTTCCTTTACATCAAAGACAACGATACACAAACTCCGGTTGGCACCAACGAACTTTATCTCGATGTACTTGCAAGCTTCTCTAACGGAAGCAATGCCTCCAACTCGGCCGAGATTGTGGTACACGATCCTTCCACACAGCGCCTCTACATTGCAAACAGCATTGGTGCAAAACTTGATATTGTAAACTTCAGCAATCCTGCTGCTCCGGTGCTTATCAATTCGATTCCGGTTACCACTTACGGCAATATTAACAGTGTGGCTGTAAACGACAGTATTGTGGCGCTGGCTATTGAAAACAGCACCAATCCGCAAGACAGCGGCCGTATTGTGTTTCTCGATTACAACGGCGCATTCATTTCGCAGGTAAAAACGGCTGCCATGCCCGACATGATTATGTTTAATCATGCCGGCACACGTGTGCTTGCCGCCTGCGAAGGCGAACCCAACAACGCCTACACGAGCGATCCCGAAGGTGCTGTGGCTGTTGTAAACATTACGGGCAATCTTGCCGCAATTACACAATCAGCAGTAACACATATTACGTTTACTTCTTTTAACGGACAGGAAGCGGCACTGCGCGCACAGGGCATCCGTATTTACGGCCCTGGCGCAACTGCTGCGAAGGACTTCGAACCCGAATACATTACCATTTCCGAAAACGATCAGACTGCCTGGGTAACACTTCAGGAAAACAATGCAGTGGCTGTGCTTAATCTGCAAACGAACACTGTTTCACAACTGCTTCCGCTCGGATACAAAAACCATAATGTATTGGGTAATGGTATGGATGCCTCGGATCAAAGTGCGGGTGTTAATCTCTCGCTATTCCCCGTAAAAGGCATGTATTTGCCCGATGCGATTTCGCGTTTCAAAATTGGCAATCAGGATTATCTGATTACCGCTAACGAAGGCGATGCCCGCGCATACAGCGGATTGAATGAAGAATCACGCATTTCGGGACTTACGCTCGACGCTGCTGCGTTTCCGCAGGGAGCGCTGATGAAGGCAAATACATTTATGGGCCGGTTGAATGCCACTAACAGATTGGGGGATACGGATAATGATGGTGATATTGATGAGATTTATGTATATGGCTCACGTTCGTTTTCAATCTGGAATGCCACAACAGGTGCGCAGGTATTCGACAGCGGCGACCAGCTCGAACGCATTACCTCCACTCACCCTGTTTTTGGCGCCATGTTTAATGCCAGCAACAGCACCAGTGCTGCCGCCAAAAACCGCAGCGATGATAAAGGTCCCGAACCCGAAGGCACAACCACAGCAGTGATTAACGGTGAAACGTATGCCTTTGTAGCCCTTGAGCGTATTGGTGGTGTAATGATGTACAACATTACCAACCCGGCTGTTCCCGTTTATGTGGGTTATTACAACAACCGCAGTGTGGCTACAAACGGTCCTGACCGCGGTGCAGAGGGCATTGTATTTATTTCTGCGGCTAATTCGCCCAACGGACAACCGCTTGTGCTTCTCGCCAACGAAACATCAAGCACGCTTACTGTTTTTCAGGTGGTAACCTGCGCACAGCGTGCGGGCGTGGCTGTTACTCCGGCCGCTCCGGCTGCAGTATGTGCAGGCAATACACAGGTGCTCACCGCAACCAGTGTGCCCGGCACAAGCTACCAGTGGCTGCTCAACGGCAATACGCTTGCCGGCGAAACAAACAATGCTTACACAGCAAGCGCTTCGGGTATCTATCAGCTTGCTATTGCCAATACAACCAACGCCTGTGCGGGTAAAACACCGGCAGTAAACTTTACTGTAAATGCCTTGCCGGTTGTGAATGCGTCTTCCTCAAACGCTGCCGTGTGCAACGGAAACTCAGTAACACTCAGCAGCACCGGCGCAAACAGCTATACCTGGATGCCCGGTAACCTTAGCGGCAACAGCGTTACTGCCACACCTGCAGCAAACACCACATACACCGTTACAGGCACAAACACCGTTACAGGCTGTACCAACACAGCCACCGTAAGCATTGCCGTAAACGCACTGCCCGCCGTTACTGCCGCAGCAAACAACACTGCAATTTGTACCGGAAGCTCAGTAACACTCAGCAGCACCGGTGCTGATACATACAACTGGCTGCCCGGCAACCTCAGCGGAAGCAGTGTTACAGCTTCGCCTGTTGCCAGCACTACTTACACCGTTACCGGCACAAACACCGTTACCGGTTGCACAAACACATCAACTGTGAGCGTAGCTGTAAATGCATTGCCCGCTGTAACAGCCGCCGTAAACAATGCAACAGTTTGTGCAGGCAGCTCAATTACACTCAGCGGCACCGGCGCTAATACCTACAGCTGGCTGCCCGGCAACCTCAGCGGCAGCAGCGTTACGGCTTCGCCCTCGGCAAATACAACCTACACCGTTAC
This sequence comes from Bacteroidota bacterium, assembly GCA_020402865.1. Lineage (NCBI taxonomy): Bacteria > Pseudomonadati > Bacteroidota > Bacteroidota bacterium. The sequence continues at coordinate 59,714 of JADBYT010000012.1, forward strand.
CGGCACCAATACGGCAACCGGTTGCACAAACACAGCCACGGTGAGCGTAACGGTAAATGCACTGCCTTCTGTTTCGGCCACCGCATCAAGCAACACCATTTGCAACGGTGCTCCGGTTACACTTAATGCAGCAGGAGGAAACACCTACAACTGGGTGCCGGGCAATTTAACCGGAAATTCAGTTACGGTAAATCCTTCAGCCACTACCACATACACACTTACCGGTACAAGTGCAGCCGGTTGCAGCAACACAGCCACACTCACAATCAGCGTAAGTGCTTCGCCCACGGTAAGTGTCACTTCGCCGGCTACCACTATTTGCGCAGGCAGCAACACTACGCTCAATGCTTCTGGAGCCAGCACGTACAACTGGATACCGGGCAATTTAACTGCTGCGTCGGTTGTAGTGAATCCCTCCTCAACCACCACCTACACACTTACCGGCACCAATGCCGCAGGCTGCAGCAACACCAGCACAATTACCGTTACCGCACTGCCGCGCCCGAATATTACTGCCACGGCAAACAACAGCACCATTTGCTCCGGCAATAGTATTACAATGAATGCAGGCGGCGGCAATACATACACCTGGCTGCCCGGCCTGCTTACCGGCGCTACCGTAACTGATGCACCGCAAACCAGCGTTACTTACACCGTAACCGGTATGGGTTCTAACGGCTGTAACAACACTGCAACCGTAGCAATCACTGTAAACGCATCACCCTCAGTTACAGCCACGGCTTCGCAAACTCAACTCTGCGGCGGCGATAGCGTAACGTTTACTGCATCGGGTGCAACTGCCTATGTGTGGGTGCCGGGCAACATAAGCAACAGCAACTTCACACAGTTCCAAAACACCACTGCTACCTACACCCTCACCGGCACAGCAGCCAACGGATGTACGGATAGCGCAAACGTAACCGTTACTGTAAACACATTGCCCGTGGTTACAGCATCTATCAGCAACGACACACTTTGCCTGAACAGTGCCGCAGCCACACTTGCCGGCTCACCCGCAGGCGGCACATTCAGCGGAAACGGTGTAAACGGTAATTTGTTTGATGCTTCGGTTGCGCAGGCCGGTTTACATCCCGTAGTTTACAGCTACACCGATGCCAACGGATGTACTGCAACGGATACGCTGGTGGTGTATGTGGATGTTTGTACGGATGTAAATAATTCGATTGTAAACAGCCTTACTGTATATCCCAATCCGTTTAACGAAATGATTCAGGTAAAATCAGATGAATCAATTTCGAAAATTACTGTGCTGGATATGCAGGGAAAAATTATTTCCACCACTTACCCTTACTCCACCCATGTAATGATCGAATCAATTATGCTTCCTGCGGGAATGTATATTTTGGAAGTTGAAACCGGTTCGGGAATTTCAAGAAAGCAGATGATAAAATTGTAAGTCGTAATAACGATAAAAAATCCCGGGTCGGATGATCCGGGATTTTTTTATACCAGTTGCCGGGACTCCGATTTCCGGTTAAATTATTGATAATATTATAACTAAACCAACCTGATACATACAAAGCCTTTTAAACAAAAAAAATAATACCAATCCCGACAAAAGGTATTTTTGAAATACCGGAAAACCAAGCTATCCCTTTTCCATTTAATTAAAAAGCTATTGACTGGCAGCTATTTTTGTCCTATAGTTGTATTCAGCATTTCTAAAACCCGTCGTCGTGAATAAACTTCTATTATTCATTGCATCCGTTGTATTGCTTGCCGGAGGCATGATTCCAGCCGTAGCTCAGAGTTCTTACGTAAGAACCTATCAGCAAACAAGTGCGCCTTACACTGCGGCTTCTCCGGCAGCCATGTATCAGTGCAGCAACGGCAATTTGCTCACTGCATGGAACAACTCTTTTTATGGCTATGCAACCTTAACACGTATTGATGCTACGGGCTATGCACAATGGAGCATCACACTGGGCGATGGCAATTCCTCTACCTCACACGAAGTTTATTCAATTGGTGAAAACACCGATGGTTCACTTTGGGTGTTTGGTGGCAGCCGTAATATTAACGGTATCCCGGAATATTATCTTTCCGAGTTATCTCAGGCAGGTGTAATCAACTGGACAAAATTTTATTATGCCACAGATGAATACGCCTACGTTATACCAACCTGTCATAAAATGTTTGATGACGGCTACATGATGAACCTCTCTGTATCCTCGCACCTGCAGCTGCTTCGTACTGATGCCGACGGCAACCTGATGTGGGGACAGGTATTTAAAACCGACTCAAGCCAATACAAGCATCCCGGATTTGCAGGAACTCCCACCTACGACGGAGGTTTTGTAATGTCGGGAAAAGACGGTTCAAACAGTTGTCTGGTTAAAGTAAATCTGAATGGAGGTGTTGACTGGGGTTTTTCATGGAATCCGTGGAATAATGCTTACTGCCACACAAAAGATGTATGCCAGCTTAACGATGGAAGTATTATTGCGGGAGGTTATATTGATAATTTGTGTTTTCTGCTCAAGGTGGATATTTCAGGATCAATAAGCTGGATTAAAACGTTTGGAGTTGGTACGGCAGCTAATCCTTCTGTATATCGTATTCATCCGCTCTCTGATGGTTCTTTTCTGGCCTGTGGTGCAATGGTAAATTCTTTTACAAACCCCGGCGATTTTATTCTGAAAATGGATAGCGATGGGAATCTTATTGGTGCTGCACAGCATACTTCAAATTATTCAACAATGAGTTATGCGCTTGATGGACGCTCTATGGTGAATCAATCGAATGAATTGTTTGTACTTCAGAATACATTTGCAGCAGGAAATCCGATTGAGCTCACCAAAATTGGCGTGGGTTTTGAATCGGGTTGCAACACCACACCCATTTCCGTTGCGTTTACTTCCCTGCCTGTGCCGCCCATGTCATCGCTGCTGCGTACTGTATGGGCTGCCAATGATGGAATTGAGGTAACAGGCAATACACTTAGTGCATACCCGGTGAGCCTAACCGTAAGTTTTATTTGTTTGGCAACCGGTATAACAGCCCCCCTACTGAGCAGTGATGCAAGTGTGTATCCCAACCCATCGGCAGCGGGCAATGTACTTCGCTTTAATTCGGTGGGAACTGCGCGCTGGACAATAACTGATGCAGCAGGCAGCACCGTGCAGGAAGGGCGCGCCCAACCCGGCAACAATACATTGCCTGAGTTAACGCTGAGCAGTGGCATGTACATGTTCCGCCTTGTAAACGATAACGGCGATGTACTTACGCAACAGAAACTGATTCGGGAATAACTCATATTGCTTTGTTTGTGAAGTCGTTTCAGCCTGGCTGAAGCGGCTTCTTTTTTTATGGGGTGTAAACGGCATTGTGTTTAGCCGGGCTTTTGCGTAAGTTCGTGTTTAAACAGAAAGTGCAATGGATAAACGTTCGTTTCTTAAGAAAGCCGGTTTGCTTGGACTTGCAGCGGCATCGCGCATTTCATTGCCCGCACGCGAAACTGCGATCGCATTGCCCCAAGGCGATAACGACGAGGCCTTCTGGCAGGAAATACGCAATGGCTACGACCTGCCTGCCGATTTTGTGAATTTCGAAAACGGCTACTACTGTGTGCAACCCCGCTATGTTACCGAGAAATACATGGCACACATGCACGAAGTAAACCGGCTGGGCGCGCGTTACATGCGTACTGTACAGTTTGAAAACAAAAATGCCATAGCCGCAAGGCTTGCACAAACAGCAGGCGTGCAAAGCGACGAACTGATTATTACGCGCAACACAACCGAGGCGCTTGACATGGTGATTGCCGGTTTTCCGTGGCGCAAAGGTGATGAGGCGGTGATGGCCATGCACGACTATGGTGCCATGCTTGATATGTTTAAGCAGGTGGCGCGGCGGCACGGTGTGGTAAACAAACTGGTAACCGTTCCGCTTCATCCGCAAAGCGACGATGAAATTGTAAAGGTGTATGAAGCGGCTATTACCAAACGTACAAAGCTGCTCATGCTTTCGCACATGATAAATATTACCGGACAAATTCTTCCGGTGAAAAAAATTGCCGATATGGCCCGAAGCCGGGGCGTGCAGGTAATGGTTGACGGTGCGCATGCCTTTGCACATTTCCGGTTTTCAATTAATGACCTCAACTGTGATTATTACGCATGCAGTTTACACAAGTGGCTGAGCGCACCGCTGGGAGCAGGATTCCTGTGGATGCGAAAAGAACACATCCCCGCCATCTGGCCGCTTTTTGCCGAAGAAGGTATAGCGCCTGAAAAAATAGCACGCCTCAATCACACCGGCACACATCCCGTACACACCGACCTCGCCATTGCCGATGCGCTTGATTACTACACGCACATTGGCACCGAAAGAAAAGAAAACAGACTGCGTACACTTCACCAGCGCATCACTTCGCAACTCAGCAGCGCCACTCACCTTGTAATAAATACACCGGCTGATTCTGCAAGACATTGCGCTATTCTGAACATCGGTGTAAAAGGCATGCAACCTGCCCAACTAGCTAAACGCCTTTTCGACGAACACAAAATTTACACCGTTGCAATTGACAACAACGGCGTGAGCGGCTGCCGCATTACCCCAAACATTTACAACACGCTTACAGAAGCCGACCAACTTGCACAGGCCTTACTTGCCATGAAGCCATAAAAAACAGTGGTCCCTGCAAGAAACCACTGTTCCTGTAAACGCAGGCAACATAGGGTTTGCCCTCGCAATGCTGCCCTGGCTTACAGACTATAATGCACCAAGATCAACAAGTGCATTTGCATTTACAGTAACTACCGAAACTGAAACCGCTGCGGCCACATCAGGCACATACACTCGCAAGGTGTAACTGCCCGGAGGCAAACCACGCAACATAAAATGTCCTGTAAGCCGGTCAGCATAGGTGGTATAAATCTGGTTGCCGCTTTGTGCTTCAATTACCACACCACTTCCCGCAGCTGCGGCATAATGACCGGTAATAGCACCCGTTTGCATGGCGTTAAACCCGCGTATTACCGGATGTAATTCATACGTACCATTCCCGTTCTGTCTTACAGAGCGGCCTGCATCAAAATCAAGAAATAACACCGTGGTGGCTGCATTAGTTATTTCTTCGTTCACATTAATCTTCAACCCCGACTGACTGCCCGATGGCACGGTAAGCGGATGAAGCGCATTATTTACTTTGATACTGTTTTGTGAACCCAGAATAAGCCGGAACTGTGTAAGCTTACCAGCCGGTATGTCGGAATTGATAAACAAGGTATCCACACCGTTTACAAAATCGAGCAGATTATACACGCCATTCTGCACAGGCAGACTGATCCATCCCGAACCCGCAAGATGCGCTTCGGCTCCCTGAATATCAACATTCACTTCCTCTACATTTCCCGCAATAGGGCTATCCATCATGCGGGCGTGCAAACGGCCTTTATCACTATCCTTCTTGCATGAAGAGGTGATAAGAAGCATAACCGCTACTGCTGCTGCTACAATTACTGAAGTTCGCATAAGCCTCATTTGTTAAGTTTAACAATGACAAAAGCGATGACCAGCCTTTGCTTTTACTACATTAAATTTCAATGAAGAATAAAACTGATTGCCGGTTAAAATGCCACACGCAGATTAAGCGCCGCGTCAAAAGCGCCGTCGAACCAGGGATATACATTCATAAACGGCTTTATATCGACACCGGCCGAAAGTGGTGTGCCTTTAAACCGGTATTCAAGCCCTATAATTCCGGCTATACCAAAACACGGAGCGCGGTAGTAATAATCATACTCGCGGTATTTCCAGTGATGATATCTGTCGTGATAATACCAGCGGTTTCCACCAAACACGCCCACATACCCACCGGCACCATAGTATAAACTTAATCCGCTTGCAGCGGGAAATTCCTGAAAACGCTCGTACAGTACGGTCACCTGAAATGGTCTGTAGCCCGATCCGATAATACCTTCGATGGCACCCTTCCCCACATTTCCGCGCAGGGTAAGTCCAATATCTGACCCGAACCGGAAGCCTGCTGCAGCCTGCTGAGCCGTACACCACTTAAACTGCAGCAAAAACAGAAACAAAAGCACCATAGCTGCGTAAACCGGCTTTGTCATTAGTGCATTCATAACAACCTCCTCTTGTGTGTGTAACTGTGCAAGTTTACGCGCGTACAAGGGCAAAGACCGGGAGCTTTCGACCCTCTGCATAAAATCTCCGGTAATTGGTATCACATCAGATATAATTCTTTCTCTTACCTTTACGTTAATCACAAAAACACATCTGCTATGCGTTGCCTGATTGTCGATGATGACGAACTGATCCGGATTGATATCGAGAACCGTTTATCACAATTGCCCGGTTTTATGCTGGTGGGTTCTTGTGGTTCAGCAGCAGAAGCAGCCGCTTTACTCATGCACGAATCGGTTGATTTAATTTTCCTCGATGTGCAGCTCCCAAAGATGAACGGACTGGAGTTTTTGCGCACGCTTGATCAGCGCAGGCCGAAAATTATTATGATGACTTCCAATAAAGAATATGCCGCTGAGGCATTTGAATATGAAGTCAATGATTTTCTGGTAAAACCATTTACCGACGAACGTTTCATGCGCGCACTGCTGCGCCTGAAAAAAAATACCGAAGCCACACCGGCTTCCTCATCAGGTCAGGATCATGTATTTGTAAAAGTGAACGGCCTGCTTGAAAAAGTAAATTTTTATGACATTACCTATATCGAGGCGATGTCGGATTACATTCAAATACATGCCGCCGGCCGCAAGCTGGTTGTACACAGCACCATGAAAAATCTGGAACAGTCGCTGCCGGCTTCCGATTTTTTCAGAGTTCACAATTCCTATCTCGTGCGCCTCGACAGTATTACCCGTATTGATGACAATGCGCTTATTGTGGATGGGAAAGCTATTCCTGTAAGCCGTTCCAAGATGAAACCGCTGATGGAAAGGTTGCGGGTGTTGTAGTTGGTTTTATTATAAAGAAAAATCAAAACTGCGTCCGGTTTTCTTCGTCGAAAGACGGAAGAAAACCGGACGCAGCCGTTTTCACAAACGCCGAAGGCGTTAGCTGTAAGCTGCGGAAAGTTTCTACCGGCAAAGCCGGTAAACTTTCCGCCCATTTGAAAGAAGTTTCCAACTTCTTTCAAACCCTCCGGCGATAGATTTTCCGCTCCTCATTAGTCTGAATCATAATTCTATCAGCAGAAATTATCAGAAGCTCAAATTTATGATTAATCTTCAAGTCAAATCTTGCAGGAGATAATTGATAAAGTTGCGATTGGTATGAACTCGCGTTGAGCAGATAGGGAGTCTTCACGTCATTATATTTAATAATTAACAGAGTATCTTCTGAATTACTCTCATTTATCCACCTTCCCGTTGGACGAATGAGTATGTGAGACTGCCATTCTATAGACGAGTGTTTGGTTTGAAGTAAATTCTCATATTTCCTGTCTGAAAAATAATCAACTGATAATATATGCGCCAGAACAGTCCAATATGATTTTTCGGTACTTAAATTTTTTTGGGGAATAATCTTAAGACGAGCACGAGTATATATTTTTCTATTAACAGCACCAGAGTTTGATGTTCTTTGTTGAACAAAGTACTGGGCTGTTACTTTTTCCATTTCCAAATTATAGAATTCAAATTCATTTATTGGATCTAATAGATATGTACCAGCATTAATATGAACAAACCGGGGCAAGGGCTGAAATATAGTACTCATATAAAATTCATTATTATTACCATTTCTCAGAATTGGAAATGATTCAGTTTGCAAATTATAGACTCCAAAATTACAATCACTATAAAACGTATAAGTAGTATCAAAGTTGATTTGCCTCACCTGATTATTCACACTGGCTATTGTCCGGTCACAATACGGTTTCCATTCAAATTCATTATTCCGGCAACGGTTATATTCCTGCTTGTCGAAACGTTGCTGATAATGAGACAAATACCTTTCATTTTCCTTCAAACCTACATCAATATCATAAATAGAAAGAAACATGAGAAACCCTGTATGGGGATACCAGAGCCGGTCAACCGTTTGCGCCTTTAGGAAATAAGGCCCGGTGATAAAAAAAAGCAGGATAATCAGTTTAGTTTTCATGGTTATAATTTTTTTCAATAGTAAACCATACATTACACAAACAACTCCTACAATCTGATGAATTTCTATCCACACAAAATGAGAGCCGCATTGAATTAAGTTCCCAGCTTCATTCACCCTTCCAACAAACAATCCACAAAAACTCAACCAACCACCGACAAATATCCCCCAACGGCCGAAATTCCTGAACTTTTACTATTTCCTGTTGCATCTTGCGTACAGATTCAACCACAGCAGCCGGGTTCCACACACTCAGGGCTGCTTCGGGATAAAGACTTCGGACCCGCGTATCTGCGGCAGGGGGAGCTGCCTGCGATACACCTTTTGAAGAGGTATAATGTTTGCCCGGGTCCGCCTCCGTCCGAATCATTATACCTCGTACACCCGCCCCAAAAGGGTGGGTGTTTTTTTTGAATGAATTTTAAGACCAACGATAAACGCAATTCCCATGATCCGCGTAACTTCGTTCCATCACGCTATGAGTAATTTCAGCCATATTCATCTCGGCGAGTTGGAGAACATGTCGCGCGGAAATCAGTCGTTTGTGGTTCGTATGCTGCAAACCTGCCTGAAATCGATTCCAGAGCAAATGGAAATCATGCAGCAGGGTTTGAGCAGCGACAACCGCGAAGATGTGAAACTGGCGGCACACCGTCTGCGCCCGGCCTTTCATTATCTGGGGCGGGCCGACATCAGCGCACAGCTCGAACAGCTTGAACAGCGCGCCTTCAGTGGCGAGCGTGATGAACTTCTCGAATCCATCACCTCACTCAGCCAACAGGCTACGCTGGTTATTTCAGATACCCGTGCAGCACTTAGCGGCTATCATGCCTGAACCGCGCCGGAATATGCAGCAGCGTAATTTTTTCATTACCGGAAAAGCGGTGTTGGGTTTCCTGCTCATGGCAGGCATATTCGGCTTTGGTATTTATCTTGTGTTCCGTTCGTTGCAACAGCTTTCGGGCGAAGTAGCCGTAATTAACGAGCCCAACCGCAAACTGGCCGAGTGGAAAGCATTGCGGGCGAAAGTAAATGAAGCCGCCGACCTGGTGCGCCGTTATGCGCTGAGCGGCAATGAAGAAGAGCTTGACCAGTTTGAAGATCTGCGCATCGATTTGCCGCTGTATATCGATTCATTGCGGCAGCAACTTCCCGACTCGCTCCGGCACTATACCGACTCGCTCGAAACCTTGTCGGGCGAACGGCTCGATTTACTCTCACTGCTTTCGAGTGCACCCGAAGCCGAAGCCGAAGGCAGTGTGCTCGACGAAGCAGTGAATGAACTCAACCGCATACAACAAGACAGCCGCCTGCTGGCCGAAACTACTGTTACGCGTATCAATCTGAAACCATTGCCGGCAAACACGTTTAAGAAAGACAGTGTTGCCGCAGCGGCAAAGAAAAAACGCCGCAAAAACGAGTCGGTAGCTTTGCCCGATGATACAGCGACGATTGAAACGCCGGTTACGCAATCAATCACCAAAATCACCTACACTCCTCAGGCGCAGCGCGATGCCGAGATTTACAGCTCATTGAACCGGCTCCGCTGGCGTGAAAAATTTGCCGAAAAAATTCGTAACGAAGGCCGGCTTGAACTCCTGCTCAAAAATCAGGAAATTGAGCAGCGCATCACCGATTTGTCGGAAGCCTTTGAAGCGCAGGAACTCAAGCAAAGTGCCGCACTCATCCAGTCGGCCACATTGTTTGCCGAGAAACGCGCCAGACGTATTGCCGAAGCGCTGGCCGTGGCCGGACTTATTCTCATTTTGTTTTTCACGCTGCTCATTCACCGCGACAGCCGCCGCTCAGTGCGTTTGCGCTTGCAAACCGAGCGTGCACGCGACAACGCCGAAGAGCTGGCAAAGGCACGCGAGCAATTTGTAGCCAACATGAGCCACGAAGTGCGCACACCGCTTAATGTAATCAGCGGATTCACCGGCGCACTCATGCGCACACCGCTCAACAGCGAACAACTCCGACAGGTGCAATCGGTTAACCGCGCTTCGCAATACCTGATCGCGCTTATTAATGATACGCTCGATTATTCGAAAATGAATGCGGGAAAATTCGAACTCGATCATTTTCCGTTCAGCACTGCAGAGCTGTTCAGTGATATTGAATCGGCCTTTGAAGGAGAAGCCAAAAACAGAGGCATTGGTTTGCGCTTTGATATTGACAGCAAGGTTCCCGCCTACCTTACCGGCGACCCGATGCGATTGCGGCAGATTCTGTTTAATCTGGTAGCCAATGCCATTAAATTCACAGCCAAAGGCGAAGTGGCTGTTGCTGCTGAAATAACCAATGCCGGAGAACAATCGGTTGATTTCGTGATCAAAGTAAGTGATACCGGCATAGGAATTCCGGCCGATAAACTGAACAGCATTTTTGAAGCCTTCAGTCAGGCCGACAACAGCATTACCCGCCGCTTCGGCGGTACCGGACTTGGCCTCACCATTTCGCGCCTGCTTACCGAACGCATGAACGGCACACTTCAGGTAAGCAGCGAACCAGGACAGGGGTCTGTATTTACGGTGTCGCTGCCGGGCATGGTACTCGCTAAAGATCAGCTCCCAAAAGCCGATACACCAAAAGCGTACAACACGCTCAAAGGATTGCAGGTGCTGGTGTGCGACGATGAAGAACTGAACCGGATTGTTGCACAGCAATTACTCAGCCATTATGAAATTGAAGTAACGGAGGCCGGAAGCGGCAGCGAAGCAATAGCAGAACTTGAGCGGCAGCACGTACACATTGTGCTGATGGATGTGCAGATGCCCGGTCAGAGCGGAATTGACACGGTACAGCAAATCAGAAAAACAGCCGGTATCGAAGCGAGTATTGTTGTGGCGGTTACGGGCAACGCCTTACCGGAAGAAAAACAGCGTTGTATGGATGCCGGCATGAATGCCTATCTCGCAAAACCATATACCGAGGCACAGCTGCTTGATCTTCTCATTCAGCTCGACCCCAGAAATTGACCCTGAATACCGTTCATTTTTATCCTACTGCCGAAAATAACCGCACTTTGCTTTTCTTCATTCGTATTATTGATTGAAGAAAGGAGGGGGATTATGCTAACTGTATTAATTATAGATGACGATCCACTTACACGACGTGCACTGTTTTTCGAAATCAACCGCGCCGGCCATCAGGCTGAATCAGCTGCCGATGCATATGACGGATTAAAACTTGCCGAATACCGGAATTATGATCTGATTATCTGCGACATTATTCTCCCGCAAATTTCGGGTTTGATACTTGCCAGCCTGCTCAGACAATTCAGCAGCAGACAAATCCCGTTGTTGCTGATGTCGTCAACCAAAGAATTCAATTCATTTATTAAACAACATGATTTCGGAGCCATTGGCTTTTTGCATAAACCTGTGCGGCGTCCGCTCCTGTATAGTTGGCTGAACCGGATTGAAGAAATGAAGGGCCTTTAATTGCAGGCTCCTTCATTCTTCAGTTTAACATGCTCGAATTACCTGGGAAGCAATTCCACCGCACGTTTGAAAAGGGCGGTAAGTTTTAGTTCGGCTTTTCCGGCCACTTCAATTATTTCTGCAATATCTACCGGCTTCAGATTATCGGGATCGCACTCATCGGTGATTACGGAAACTGCCGCACAGGGCAAACTCATGTGATTGGCCACGATAACTTCGGGCACAGTACTCATGCCCACGGCATCAGCACCGATGCGATGCAGAAAACGATATTCAGCCCGCGTTTCGAGATTAGGGCCGGGCACCGATACATATACGCCCTCGCGCAGTGTGAGTTGTTGCTCAATTGCAGCCTGTTTAAGCAACACATTCATTTCCTTCGAATACGGGCAGCTCATATCAGGAAAACGTGGCCCCCAGGCGTCAACATTGGCGCCGATGAGCGGATTGCCCGGCTGCAGGTTAATGTGATCGTCGATGAGCATGAGATCGCCTTTTTTGAGTGCGGTGTTCATGCCTCCGGCCGCATTGGAAATAAAAAGCCATTTCACGCCAAGCAGTTTCATTACACGCACCGGAAGGGTAATTTGCTGCATGGTGTAGCCTTCGTAAAAATGAAAGCGTCCTTTAAACGCAATTACTTTGCGGCCTGCAAGCGTGCCGTAAATGAGTTTACCGGCATGAAACTCAACCGTTGCTTCGGGAAAATGCGGAATGTCGCTGTAAAGCACTTCTGTTTCGGGCGTAATTTCCGTGGCTAAATTGCCCAGGCCCGTACCGAGAATAATTCCTGCCTCGGGATTTACGATTCCGCGCGAGCGCAGGTAATCGGCAGCGGCATTTACTTGTTGCTCGTAATTCATGCGATGGAGTATTAGCAGCATCCGCCGCCGTCGTAAAAATAGGTGGAGGGTGAAATGAAAATATCGTTGCGGCCAAGTGAGGCCAGCGCACCGGCAGTTTTATCGCACACGGCAAGCGGCTGGTTTTGAAGCAGCGTGTGGCCTTTTTTATCGTCGAAGAATTGTTCGCTGCCAAAATAGATTGCTGTTTTGCCGGTAAACACACAAGGGCCGTCGGCCGGCATCGGATCTTTAATGGCACATACTTCCACGCTTTCAATGTAAATGAGCTGATCGGTGTTGTAGTGGCCGGGAGCAAGAATGCGGTACGGACGTTTGGCGCGTATTTCAACAGTTCCGAAGCCGGTGTCGGTAATCATTTTTATGTATTCGCTGAGCGGAAGTGCGCCGCTGAGACAAAGCGCGCGGAGGCGCTCATCGTTTTTCAAGGCCTCGGGCATGGCCGTTTCACAGGTCGGATCAGACAACACAAGGCGGCCGTGCGGCTTGAGTACACGATACATTTCGCGCAGTGCTTTTTTCAAATCTTCGGTATCGAAAATATTGAACAAGCAGTTTTGCGCAGCCACATCAATCGAATTATCTGCTACAGGTAACGCCAGTGCATCACCTTTGCGGATATCCACAAATTCATTTTTAAACCATGCATTGGTGCGCTCTGCTTCGCGCAGGTTTTCGCGGCAGGCTTCCATCATTTCATCCACCACATCCACACCAATTACTCCACCCGGCCGGCGACTGAAATACGAAAACTGAAACACTTCCATTCCGCCACCCACACCTACATAAAGTATGGAAGGATTGTTTACCAGATCGCGGGGATTAACCGTGCTGCCGCAGCCATAATTCATTTCAAGCATTTTTGCTGGCATGTGCAGGTCGGGCAACTGCCACACGGGAGTGGTTGTGCAGCAAAGGCCTACATCGGGCTTCAATGCTGCATCACGATAAACATTCTTTGTGGTTTCGAGATAGGTTTTGGTTACTGTCATGTGATGGATATTGAATTACCAGTTGAGTGATTTTTTATAGGTATCGCGGATAATTACCGGATCGACACCACGATTGAACTGACGCATGGCGCGCAGGTTTGCAAGCTGCACACGAAGCCAGGTGTTTTTTTCGTATTTACGGGTTGATGTAATTGTGGCACAAGGAAGTACGGCAAACGAAAATTTATTCCGGGCACGTTTGAGCAGGTCGTATTCTTCCATAATAATATACTTTTCATCAAATCCGCCAAGCTGTTCAAATGCATTACGGGCAAAGAAAATGGTTTGATCGCCGCCACGCACATAGAGGCTGTTGAAACGGGTAAACCAGGCATTTACATGCAGCAGCATACCTGCCTCTTCAAATTTCTGCCTGCAGGCTCCCAGCTGATGGCCTGCTGCCAATGCGTTTTCGATGGCGGTTAAAAACGATGCGGGAGGCAGCACATCGGCATGCACGAAGTAAAATACATCGCCTTTTGCGGCAGCCACTCCGGCATTGAACTGAACGGCGCGGCTGGCTTTGGGCGTTTGCACAAGCACTGCTCCCCTTTCGCGCGCTATCGCCACTGTGCGGTCGGTACTGCCGCCATCAGCCACAATAATTTCGAGCAGGCGCTCATCGGCATGTGCGGCAAGATGCGTAAGCAGGCGGCCTATGAACTTTTCCTCGTTCAGCGTAGGTATGATTACACTCAGTTTCATGTGCGGCCGATGAAATGTTGATGTGCAATCCAATCATGCTCAGTATCCACATCGCTGAGCACGGGAAGCTGATAGGCCATCAGGCCCAGCAACTGTGCATCACGCAGCGTGTCGGAAAGCACGGTGTCTGTACTCCAGTTTTTGCCGCTGAACAAGGTGGCGTAAAGGCGCTTCATGCCCAGCAGGTAGTAACCGCCATCGGCAGCCGGCCCGGCCACAAGATCATAAAGCTCAAGTGCCGAAAAGGCCTCCCGCAAAATGGCCGGCGTAAGCCCCGGGCAATCAGTCCCGATAATTACTGCCGCATCGTACCCGGAAGCAAACACATCGGCAAAGGCATTGCACATGCGTTGCCCGAGATCGTCGCCACGCTGCACACGTATTTCATAATCGCGGTTGCTTTCAAAATCAGCCTCGTAAAAACTGCTGTAAAAAAGCCATTTCGTGGCAGCCACATTGTTTGCGGCCTGATGCGTATGCGCAGTAAGCAACTTGTAAATGCGCAAGGCCTCGTCGTTGCCCGTTGTTTGAGCAAGACGCGTTTTCACTTTGCCATGTTCGGCATTTTTCTGAAAAATCAGTAACGCCTGTTTATGCTTCATACACGCTATACATTTGATGGAAACCCGGCCGTTTGTTACCTAAGCAACCGAACCTCCGCAGCTCGATCCTGCTCCGGCCGTACAGCCAAAGCAGTGCTGATTAACCACAATACTCCGGTTCTGCAATGCCTCCGTTTTCCACTGCGACACGTGCAACGATTCGGGTACAGCCACTTTTAAATCGAGCATCTGATTGAAATCGCAGTCGTAGAGAAAACCATCCCAGCTCACCGAAACAGTATTGCGGCACATTACGTTGGCGGCCGCAGCCGGATTGTAAGCGCCAATGAGTTTATCCATATATGCATCGTAGTTGCCGCTTTCGATGAGGTAATCGAGAAAACGGCTTACTGGCAAATTGGTAATGGCAAACAGATTATTGAATTCAATTTCCCAGCCTTTGCGCAGTTTTTGCTTAAACTCATTTTCAAGCCCTGCCTGATCGGCCGGAAGGAAAGCGCCCGAAGGATTGTACACCAGATTAAGCATAAGCCCTGTGCCGGGCATTCCGTAGCCAACAGCATTGAGCATTTTAAGCGCACGGATGGAGCGTTCAAACACGCCCTCTCCCCGCTGCGAATCAGTACGCACGGCTGAGAAATACGGAAGCGAGGAAACCACTTCCACATTATGCGCTTTGAAAAACTCAGGCAAATCGTTGTACTTTGGATTGGCCACAATAATAGTGAGGTTGCAACGCACGATAATCTTTTTGCCAAGTGCAGCGAGTTCTTGTACAAACCAGCGGAAATCGGGATTCATCTCCGGAGCGCCGCCGGTAATGTCAACCGTATGCGCACCGCTCCGTTTCACTGCATTAATGCATTGCTGCATGGTTTCGCGGGTCATTATTTCCTTGCGGTCGGGCCCCGCATCCACGTGGCAATGTTTGCAAACCTGATTACACATCTTGCCCACGTTCACCTGAAAAATTTCGATCTGTGTGGGCGTAAGCGGAAACAAATTGCTTTCTCGCAGCTTGGTAGTAAAAGCATGCGGCTCGTTACCGAACGGTGTGCTTTCACTAAGTATCTGTAATTGC
This sequence comes from Bacteroidota bacterium, assembly GCA_020402865.1. NCBI lineage: Bacteria > Pseudomonadati > Bacteroidota > Bacteroidota bacterium. The sequence continues at coordinate 75,467 of JADBYT010000012.1, forward strand.
CGCTGCGTATCGGAAAGTTCGCTGTGGCGGGCAAGCAATGATTTTGTCATAGGCTTTAACGGGAAATCCGTTTACATCGAAAGTTCTTTGTACTTGTTCATCATTTGCACACCATGCACCAGCGAAGCACCTCCGCGGATAGCAGCTGTAACATGCACGGCTTCCATCATCTGTGCCTCGTCGCATCCTTTTTCAAGTGCATCAGAAGTATAGGCATCAATACAGTACGGACATTGTACGGCATGCGCCACAGCCAGTGCAATAAGCGATTTTTCGCGTGCTGTGAGCGCACCTTCCTTGAACACTTCGCCGTAATAATCGAAAAACTTCTTGGCAAGATTGGGCTCAAAATCGGCAATATTTCCAAATTTCTTAAGATCCTCAGGATTGTAGTAGGTTTTCATAACGGTGGTGTTTTATGAAGGTAAGATACGTAATGCGAAGAAAAACGGATTGAACAAAAACCATATCCGATAATTTTTCGTTTCTCTATTGATCAATACCTTTGACAAACTGCCATTAAATCAAACCCATTTGCTCTGCAAATCAAGTATAAGTGCACTTTTTTTCTGTTTCATTGCGGCGTATTCATTTGCCGGAAGCAATGATTCTCTTATCGACGGAACAGAAAAAAGAAATCCGCGGAACCGGTTTTATGCCTTCCCTGTTTTGTATTATACACCCGAAACCCGTTTCAGCATTGGAGCAGCTGGAATTTATGCTTTCCGTTTCAGAAGCGACAGCAGTAATGCCCGTCCTTCGCGTATTAATTTCGGACTCGCGGTGACTCAAAACCGGCAGTTGCTGGTGTATCTGCCTTTTCAGTTATTTCCACAAAACGGACGGTTTACCATTTATGGTGAAGCAGGTTGGTACCGTTACAATTATTACTTTTTTGGCGTGGGCAACACGCAGCCGCAGGATTACCGCGAACGTTACGCGGTGGATTATCCCCGATTCAGAATAAATGCGCTGCGCAAACTCGGAAAAGGTTTCTATGCCGGGTTTCGTTACTGGTATGAAGACTGGAAACTGAGTGAGCTTGATCCCGCCGGACAACTCGCACAGGGTGCTGTACGGGGAAGCAATGGCGGAGCAGTAAGCGGGCCGGGATTTGTAGTGAACTACGACACGCGCGACAATATTTTTTATCCGCAGCGTGGCGTGTTGATTGAAAGTGCCATTCAGTTTTTTGACAAAAACACCGGAAGTGATTTCTCATTCACCCGCACGCTGCTTGATGCTGCGACTTACGTCAGACCAACTAAAACCGCTGTGGTGGCTGTAAATGCAATTGCCGATCTGAACACGGGTACGCCCCCGTTTTACCTCATGGCACTGATGGGCGGCACCAAACGCATGCGTGGCTTTTACGAGGGGCGTTTCCGCGACAATAATCTTATACTTTTTCAAACCGAATGGCGGCAGCACATCTGGAAACGCTTTGGAGCAGTGGCTTTTGGAGGCACCGGAATTGTGGCCGATAAGATTAGCCACCTGCGCATTGCCGACACACGTTTTACTTATGGTCTCGGCCTGCGATTTACGCTCGACAAAAAAGAACACATCAACATCCGCCTCGATTACGGCCGGGGCACATACAACAGTGCTGGCTTCTATCTCACAATAGGCGAGGCTTTTTAGCAAAACAGGCACCTTTCGGTGCCTGCCTGATTTATCGGATGTAAATTTTCTTTGTGGAAATCTGTCCGTTTGACTCAACCCTTACAAAATAACAGCCTGTAGCCAGGTTGCCGAGTTCGATACGGTTTGAGGTATCGTTGAGTTCACGCACCAGCACTTCCTGACCGGTGGTGTTGTACACGCTTACACGTGCTGTTTCGGGTGTTTGCGGGAACGATACAAACAACACGCCATCGTATGAATGGATATTCGCTGCCGGCGATGCAGTTTCGTTCAGGCCCACCGTTAATCCGGCACCAATGCCCAAACCGGCATTCTGGTTGTAGGCCAGATCCTTCACAATAATGGTATCCGCATTGGCACTTACACTGAGGCGAACCCAGCCATAATAGACCAGTGCGTTATTCACAAACTTCACCCCCACATACTTATCCGAAGCGGCAAGCCACTCACCAAATCCGCCCAGCGATGTAGCCACAGCCCCAAGCACGTGTGCACCATAATTGGCATACTGCGGATTCCAGGTTGAGCCCACATCAATCATATCGCCCATGCCAAGTGTATCGGCAAACGGATAATTCTGATACGTAAACCCGGCCGTACCGGCTGCCGGTGGTGCATATACATTAATAAGAGCAAGTTGTGCCGGAATCGCGTAGGCCGTAATGGTTGAATCGAGTGTTTGAAAACTAAAATCAATGGTTCCATTCAAATCCATATCGAGACGATACTGCGTGGTATCGCTTACCACAAAATCGGGCGAAATGTCTCGGTAAACAATTTGTGCATCAAGCGAACCGGCAGTTGCTGTGAGTGCCCCGGCCAATGCAGAGTAGGCTTTAAGTTTGTCTTTACGTGTAGTTGTAGGCATGTGAAAATGGGTTTATGGCATTAAAAATACAGAATTCATCCTGTTGCTCCCAAATATCTTTCCCTTGTAATTGTTAAACAAATTAAAACAACATCAGGAGGCTGCATCAAACACAAAGGCTGCCCGAAAATGGGGCAGCCTTTGCACGTTGAAAACAGCGTCTGTTAGATATAGATCTTACGTGTAACCACTTCGCCGTTGGGCTGGATTACCTGCACAAGATATACCCCCGAAGCAAGATCACCAAGCGAAATACGCATGGATGCCTCGTTGATACTTTCGGTGTACACTACCTGACCGGTGGTGTTAAACACCTGCAATGTTCCACCGAGTTGCATTTCCGGTGTAAGATTTACAAACAAGGTACGATCGTACACATGCACGGCAGGTGTTCCTGCGGGCTGTTCGGCCACACCCACTGCGGTGGTTTGTCCGGCCACAATACCCTGCCCTGCAGTGGTGTTGTATGCGTACTCTTTCAGCGTAATGGTACCACCATCAGCACTTACCGAGAGGCGGGCCCAGCCATAGTGGGTTTGTGAACCTGCGGCAAAACGCACACCGATGTATTTATCGCTGATTCCCGGCCAGTTGCCATACATAGGTCCGGGCTGTGGCAGTACAACGGCAAGGTATTGATAGCCGTTGTTAACGCTGCCATCTTGCCAATCTGTTGCACCGGGGCGGATACTGTCGCCGGCATTGAGAGCAGAGGGGAATGGATATGTATTTGAAAACAAATTACCTAATACGGCATTTACAACCGGAGGTTCAACGTCCAGAAGTGCATATCCTGATAGCGAGTTGGCCGAATCGAGGTAATTGAATGCATACAGGCTAAATTCAGCTGTATTATCATTATTTATGTCAAGCGCATAAGTTGCAGCTGAATCAATTACAATATCCGGCGATGGATCCGTATGTATGATTTGACCTTGAGCGGCTACTGCAGCGGTAAGTGAACCGGCTGTGAGCGAATAAGCTTTGAGTTTCTTTTGAAGTGTTTTGTCCATTGTTAGTTGAGCTATTTTATTCTTGTTACTTAGTTACTTACAAACACGGGATTTTTATTTTCCGTCTTTGCTAAATAACAACCGGTGGCAAAAATACCTATTTTAAATCAACAATCGCATCACAACACATTTCATTTAATAGTAAGCGATTTTTTTGACCAACAGGCACCCAACTTAATAAAAAGAGAGGCTGTCTCAAAAGGTTGAGACAGCCTCCTTTTTATCACTAATCAAGACTATAAATAGATTTTGCGTGTTACTGTTGTACCATCAGGCTGAATGATTTGCACCATATACACACCTGTTGCAAGATCGCCAAGCGAAATGCGCATTGCAGGATCTGTAATACTTTCGGCACGTACAATTTGCCCTGAAGCACTGAACACCTGAAGCATACCACCGGTTGGTGTTTCTGCCGGAAGATTCACAAACAAAGTGCGGTCATAAACGTGAACGTTCGGAACGCCTGCTGTTTGTTCAGCTACGCCAACAAGAGTGGTTTGCCCGGCTGTAATACCAGCTCCGGGAGTTGTATTGTAAGCGTATTCTTTTAATGTAATAGTACCCCCATCGGCGCTGACCGATATGCGTGCCCAGCCATAGTGGGTTTGTGAACCGGCAGCAAAACGCACACCGAGGTATTTATCACTGATTCCCGGCCAGTTGCCATACATAGGTCCGGGCTGTGGCAATACAACGGCAAGGTACTGGAAACCACCGTTAACTGAAGCATCGATCCAATCGGTTGCACCTGGACGGATACTGTCGCCGGCATTGAGAGCAGTGGGGAATGGATAAACGCCCTGAAACAAATTCCCAAGCACAGCATTGGTTACAGGCTGATAAGCCTCCAGAATGGAATAGCCGTATGTTCCGGCAGAATCCGTGTTGGTTAAGGCATACATAGCAAACTCCGGCGTGGCATCGTTATTCACGTCGAGGGCATATACAGCCGCGGAGTCAATAACCATATCCGGCATTACATCGGTATGCACAATTTGCCCTTGTGCAGCGGCAGCGGCAGTAAGTGACCCGGCTGTGAGCGAATACGCTTTAAGTTTCTTTTGTAGTGAAATATCCATTCTAATTTGTTTTTCAGTGCAATTTACTAATTATTTGCCCCAACGAAGATATTTTGAGTTTTTAGCTATCCCCTCTATAAATAAACTTTACGTGAAACCACACTTCCGTCAGGCTGGATGATTTGCACCATGTACATACCTGTTGCAAGATCACCAAGTGCAATGCGCATTGAAGGATCGGTAATGCTTTCGGTATGCACAATTTGCCCGGAAGCGCTGAACACTTGAAGCATACCACCGGTTGTTGTTTCTGCCGGAAGATTTACAAACAGGGTTCGGTCGTAAATATGTATGCTGGGAATACCGGCAGACTGTTCGGCTACACCAACTACCGTTGTTTGCCCGGCAGTTAAACCAACACCCGGCGAAGTGCGGTAAGCAAAATCTTTTACCACAAGCTGATTGGCTGTAGCTCCAATCGTAAGCCGAATCCATCCATAATGCGGCTGGTTGTTAATGTTGAAACGAATCCCAACATATTTATCGGTTGAGCCTAACCAGTTGCCAAATGATACCGACTGGTTAAGATAAGTATTATATACCGCAAGATACTGAGCGCCTTGGAAGTATGATGAATCCCGCCAATCAGTTGCAGCAGGGCTAATACTGTCGCCGTTGTTTAATGGTGTGGGGAACGCAATATAACTCTGAAACAGATTTCCAAGTGTAGCCGTATTATCAAAAACGACTTGATAGATCATAGATACACTGCTTACAGAATCGACCAACGAATAAAAGAAAAACTGTAACTCGGGCTGGCCATTATTATCCATATCGAGATTGTAGTTTGAAGGCCCGTTCAGGCTAACATCCGGATTAATATCGGTGTAAACAATCTGACCTTGCAATGCCGAAACAGCAGTTAGTGAGCCTGCAGCAAGTGAATATGCTTTTAGTTTTTTGAGTATGGATGAATTCATAGCTATGCTTGTTTGTTTGCGAAAATACTATTTCTTGAATCAGGGAAAAAAAAACATTTTGTCTCTGAAAATCTGTTATTTCCCTGCTTTATTTCGGTAAAGATCAGCATTTACAGCGGCTGCCATAGCTTCTGTATCAAGCGGCTGACCAATAAATGAAGCAATGCGGTAAGCAGCATCCATCGGATCTTCGACAATATGACGGTAATGCAGCTCAAGGGTTGCCACATTGGGCTGTGCTTTCATCCACGATTGTGCTTTTTCGGCTTGCTTTGACACCCCATCAGCCAATCCGGCCGGAAAGTTTTTGCCTTCGCCGCCGCGGCCCAGCATTTTAAGTTGCGACTGAAGTATTTCGCCCAGATCGCGGTGCATGTAGATAATTTTGTAGCTGAATCCCTGTGGCAAAAACTGCAGCAGGGGCGCAACAACTTTCAGCACTTTTCCATCGGCATCTTTGAGCCAGGTATTATCGAGGTGCAACCGTTTTACACGATCATCTTCGAGATAGCCCTGCGGATTATGCTCATCGCTCAACCGCTTATCATCGGTAACCGTTTCAAAACCGCCTGCACGGAGCATCTGCATCAGCATCGATGTACCCGAACGGGGCAAACCGGAAACAATGTAAATCGTACGGCTGATGTGATCGCGGATAAAGTTGCGGTGATATTCGGCTTTGTCGGGATTGCTGAGGTGGTTTTCGTAAAGCTGCACTAACCACTGATGTGCCCTGCTGTTTCCGGGCTGAAGGTGTACCGTAAGGCTGAATGCTTCGACGGCGCGTTCGTAAATACCGGCCTTCATAAGTGCTTCACCTAAGTTATAGTGTGCAGCCGGGAAATGGTGCAACAGCCCTACTGCATTAAGCGCCTCGTCAATAGCCTGCTCAATTTTATCACGCCTGAGCAGCGCTACAGCCAGTCCGTGGTGAGCGGCTGCATTGTCGGGATCGAGAGCAAGTGCGCGGATAAAAGCTCTTTCTGCATCGCGCCAATTACGTACGGCAAGGTAAGACTGCCCGATGAGTTGCTGCAAACCGGGGGTCTGTGCCTGACTGAGTTCAGCCCGTTGCAATACGGTGAGGGCTTTGTGCGGCCGACCTTCGGCAAACAGCAGGTTACCTTCCAGAAAATCAAGCGTTGCCAGAGCATGTTCGTGATTCTTAATTCCTTTGCGCAACTCATCAATAATTCGTCGTGCATCATTGCTGCGTGACAGCTTCAGATAGCAGTTCACGAGGCGCAGCGCATAGCGCGGAATATAAGGCGCAACACTGTAAAGTTCTTCAAGAATCGGTAGCGCCAGTTGCGGACGCTGCGTGGTGAGGTAAACCCGGGCTAAGTAGAACTGGCTTTCGAGACGAACAGCTTCGTTTGTTTTAGCAGCATCTTCGCCGGGCGCTTCAATGTAGCCCAACTCGGCAAGTTGTTTCAGTGCTTCCTGCGCCGCCCAGGGATCTTCGCGGAATTCGCCCGGATGCTGGCCGGTGTTGCCTTCAACAGTTTCCCAGGTAGGAATACGGGCCGGAATCTCGGGCGATTCGAATGCCTGTGTAAGCACACGGCCGGCCATATCATCGCCGGCAGGCAAACCAAACAGGGTAAGCACGGTGGGTGCAATATCAAGCAGAGTTGCTCCGTAAATGCGGTCGTCTTTGCGTATGCCCGGGCCGCTGATGCAAAGCACGCCGTAGGGCGCGTGCTCGTGTGCCGGAGCAGCCGGATCTTTGGGCAACTCACGCGGACGAAGATGATCAGAATGAAAGCCGTGATCGGAAAGCAGTACAAACACAGTGTCTTCACCGGCAAGCTCCATTAACCGATCCAGCATCATATCATGGAAACGGTAAATGCTGTTCATCACACCTTTATACAGCTCAAATTCTGTGCTGTCGGTTTCGGGAAGCTGCGGCGGATGATATTTCATGAAAAGATGACTGAACTGGTCAATCTCATTCATATACAGCGCCAGAAATTCCCATTCCTGATTTTCGAGAATCCAGGTTGCCGCTGCGTGATACGATGAACTTTGTGCAAGCAGCACAGCAATGGAAGCCAGCTTCGTGTCTTTTTCCTGATCCACCTTTTGAAGCTCGGGCACAAAAGGCAGAAGATGCGCCCAGCTTAATTCAGAAGGATGCACACGGCATTGTGCAATTGCTTCAGCTACTTCGGGCGGATGTACGGTGTTTTCGGTCAGCGGCCAGTCGGCAAGCGACTTGCCATTTGGGCGGGCAAAGTTGTTGGAAACCGTAACTCCGTCGAGCGGTTCGGCCGGGTGACTGGGCCACCAGCCAACGGTGTGTGATTTGATGCCGTTTTGCTGGAGAATGTTCCAGAGTGCTTTTACTTTGCGGGAAGTTACCGTTGACGGCCTGATGTTTCCGGTATTCGGATCCGGCTCTACAAAGCCCAGAATTCCGTGCTTATCGGCCGTCATGCCGGTTGCAATGGAGGTCCAGAGCATAGGCGAAAGCGGTGGATCAAGCGTGGCAATATTACCAATGACCCCGTTTTCAATCAGTTTCTGGAGCGCGGGGAGTTGTCCTGCATCCAGCAGCGGATTAATTATTTTCCAATCGGCAGCATCCCAGCCGAGCAGAATTACACGTTTAGCCTTTCTGCTCATTGCTCTGTTTATTTTGGGACTGAATTGAAGCCGCACGGGCAGCTCTCCACAGCAGTAAACCGCGCCAACCCAAGGCAAGCAAACCTAGTGAACCTTCGGCCGGAACCGGATACGACTGCTGCTTTTCCTGCTTAGAAGCGTGCTGATGACCATTAGATATTAAATTCATGCGGCAAAATTGACAAAAAAATGCATACGGAGTTGCCTTCTTTATCGGATTATGTATATTAGAGGCAATTCAATTAATTCAAAATTCATTATCCATTCCTCCAAATGAAAACAGGAGTAATCAAATTTTTCAACGCCACCAAAGGCTACGGTTTTATCAAGGACGACGAAACCGGCAAAGAAATTTTCGTACACGTAACCGGCCTTATCGACCAGCCTATTAATCAGGATGATAAAGTATCATTCCAGATTTCTTCAGGCAGAAAAGGCGACAACGCTATTAACGTAAAGAAAATCTGATACCTGCTTCTCCCAGGGCCTATGCTCCGCTTTACACACAAAGCGGAGCATTTTTTATTCCCATCTTTGCAAAACAGATAAACCCTGCGCCTTTTCGGTTGTTATAGACGGGCGATTGTATGTTTAACTTCATTCGAAAACACTTCCGTGTACTCAGCATTGTTTCACTTGCCTTTGTGCTGGTGGTTACAGTGTTTTCTGTTTTCACACTCCGCAGGATTTCGTTTGATTATGATTTCGAGAGTTTTTTTCCTACCGATGATCCTGATCTCGAAGTATATCTCAAATTCCGAAATACCTTCGAGTACGATAATGAATATGTGCTGCTTGCCATTGAAAACAAAAAAGGTGTTTTCGACTCCACATTCCTCTCGCACGTAAGTAGTTTTTCAGATTCACTGCGCGAATTGCCCGACATTACCCGTACTATTTCGCCTGTAGATATTGAGAACACCATTATTTCCGATCTGGGTGTAATGCGTGTGCCCTATCTGCACATTTCCGAACCGGCCCGCTACACCGAAGACTCGGCGCTTATTTACAGGTCGGAAGAACTGCGCAGCACATTCTTTGCAAAAGATGCACGCTCGCTTTGCATTTATATCAAAACCACCGAAGGCATATCAAAACAGAAATCGGATACACTTCTGCAACGCGTCAACAACCTTCTTAATCAATTTAAGTTTGACAAGGTACACATGGCCGGAAAAATGAATGGACAAAAAGTGTATCTCGAAAAACTGCAGAGTGAGTTTCTGGTCTTTTTCCTTGCCTCTTTTTTTCTGGTAGTGCTGTTTCTGGCTATCTCTTTCCGCTCGTTCTGGGGTGTGTGGGTACCGGTACTGATTGTGCTGCTGGCTATTTTATGGACGCTGGCACTGATGACGCTTACCGGTAAAGCACTGGATATTATGACCGTGCTGCTGCCCACCATGATGTTTGTGGTGGGGATGTCGGATGTGGTGCATATTGTAACCAAATACCTCGAAGAGCTCCGCGAAACGCGATTGCGTACCGGCACCCACAACCGGTTTGAGGCGTTGATTAAAACAATTAAAGAAGCCGGCTTTGCCACATTCATCACATTGCTTACCACGGCGCTTGGCTTTTTATCCCTGCTCAACTCGCACATTAAGCCTATCCGTGATTTTGGCATATATACTTCGCTTGGTGTGTTTGTGGCCTTTGTACTGGCCTACTCCATTATGCCTGTAGTGCTGAATCTACTCCCGGAACCCAAGCTGAAACTGGAAAGCGGCACATCGCTTTTCTGGGATAAACGCCTGCACAGGCTGCTGCGCTGGATTTTGCGCCACAGCCGCGCTATTGCAGTGGCCACGGTGGTACTGGTACTTTTGTGCATTGTGGGCATCTACAAAATCGAGCGCAACAATTTCCTCATCGAAGGCTTAACCCGCAATGATGAACTGCGAAAGGATTTCGATTTCTTTGAACGGCAGTATTCGGGTGTGCGCCCGTTTGAACTGCAGCTTACGCCCACAAACCCGCAAAGCACATTGCTGGGCACCACTGAACTCCGCGCCATCGACACGCTCGAACATTTTCTGAAAACGCGCTATGGTGTGGGGTTTCTGCTTTCGCCGGCCACCGTGGTAAAAGCCATTAACAAAGCACAGCACAACGGCGATCCCGATTTTTTCAAACTCCCTGAATCCGACAGTGCGATAGCCAATGCAGTGGAAATCGCAAGCCCGTTCAGAAAACGAAAAGAATACAAAATTCTCCTTACCACCGACGGGCGCACAGGCCGCATTACCGGAAAGATGAACGACATTGGCAGCCGCGAAGTGTTCAAACTCAACGACAGCCTTGCGCAATTCCTCAAAAATACACCGCTCATGCAATCGGTAAATGTGGTGATTACCGGTGGTGCCACCATGCTCGACAAAAACAACGAATATCTGGTGGTAAATACGATGCAGGGCTTGGCGCTATCTATACTCGTGGTGGCGCTCATTATTGCGCTCATTCACCGCTCGTGGCGCATGGTGATTATTGCCGTAATCCCTAACCTGCTACCCATTATTTTTATTGGCGGATTAATGGGCTGGTGTGGCATTGAGCTTAAATCATCAACCTCCATTATTTTCTCAATTGCATTTGGTATTGCTACCGACGACACCATTCACTTTCTGGCGCGCTTACGACTGGAACGAATGAAAGGAAAATCATATCCGCTGGCTGTAAAACGCACATTCCTTTCCACCGGCAAAGCAGTAATAGTAACCTCACTTATCTTATGTGCGGGATTTTTCACCCTTATCGGATCGGGCTTTGAAAGCACATTCTACTTCGGCCTGTTAGTGAGCATTACACTTTTTGTAGCCGTGCTTACTGATTTGCTCTTATTCCCGCTTCTTGTTCTCTGGCTTTCGCCACGCCACAAGCCGAAAGCAGAAAAATAGCACTCAGAAATTCGTCAGCCGGTGATCCGGCCAGTTATTCGTCGCCAAGAAAACGTCCGAAAAACCGGGCACAGCTTCCGTATTTCCTGCGAGTGCGTTCGGCCATCCAGATTCCGGAGGCGGCACCTGTGGCAAGCAGGGCAATAACCGTAATTGTACTCCAGCTTTCGGATGAGGAATTGAAAATGATTACGGCAGGAACAGACGCCAGGAAGAGCGGAAACATAAAAAGCTGCATCCAGAACACACCTTCGATAAAGAGTGCAACAACTCGTCTCATTTATTTATTCATAGAAGCCAGAAACAATTGCCAGCGATGATCGCTTCTAAGCGGTGAGAGATCAGCCTCTGCGGCAGCGCGGTTTTTATCATTAAATCCGAGCTCAACCGCTTTGGTAAGTGCTTCAAAGGCAAGATCGGGCATGCCCAGCCTGGCATCGAGGCAGGCGCGCATGTATGCCCATTCGTTGTTTTGAGGATCGATGATGGCGTATGTGGTAATGAGCTTATCGGCTCCGTTGGGATTGTTGCTTTTCAATGCGCGGTTGCTGTATGAATAGCAGAGCAAGCTGGCATATCCGCGCACACGTTTGCGCATCATCTGTTCGGGGCTTCCGGCGGGAGCATCAAACAGTTTACCGGCATTGGCCTGCCACCAGGCCGGGTCTTTCGCAAAAACCGATTCCTGAATTTCGGTTTGAAGTGTTTTCTCTTTGGCTTCGGCAGCCATGCGGGCGGCGCTATGTTGTTTGGTACAGGCACGTGCAGCCAAAGCACTGCGCGCAGGTGTTTCGAGTTGCAGCCGCTGTTTTGGGAAATCACCGAGGCAGTTGCGTGCCTGATCAAAAAGCGCAGCGGCAAGATCGCAGTCGGTATTGCTCAGTGAGTCGATTTGTGCAGCTGCGTTGCGCAGAAAACGCGAAGCATGTTGATCCGAAGCCTGTTTTTTCTGCAGCAGCATACCGTCGAGCGCCAGTGCAAGTTGTGTGACGGGTGGCCAGCTATGCTCGCCGGCAAACAGGAAAAGTCCGCCAGCGGAATTTGCCGCAAACCAGTTTCGCATTTCGAGGTAATTCATATCGCCAAGACCGGCCACACCGCACACTGCAATTTGCTGTGGCAATGCCTGCTGCGGAGCCGCCGAGCAGAGCACCACGCCACCGGCCTGCTGCCCTGCGGCAAGTGAAGCCGCCGCGCGTGCGCCGCCCGAAAAGCCGCAGAGGTAATATTGCTCTGCATCCATTCGGAACAATTGCGCAAGCGCCTGTTTTACGGCCACCAGATGCGTTTCAATATCACCTGCAGCCACACCATTGGCCGAAAAATCAGATCCTGCAAAAACCATCCCCAGCGAATCGGCCAGCGCGCGATACTTCTGTAAAGGCAAAAGCCCGTCGGCATGCGGATCAAGAAAAAGCACCACCCCCAGCGGTTTAGCAGTATCAGCCGAAGCCGGAATGTACAACTCAAAACGGCTGCCGTCGGCCGCATTCCACGCCTGAATCACCCCGCGATTTACTGCTGGTTTTGCCGCAGGTATAGTCGCCGGATCCGTTTGATCTGATCCAGGTATGGAGTTTCCGCAGCCATAAAACAGCCCCCAAAAAAGTACCGGCCAAAGCAAAAGTCTCATTTTTCAAAGGTCATAAATTCCCCCAAAGTAGCCAAACAACCACGGCTTATGCGTAATTTCGGAAAATATGGCCGATTCAGCTACCGACCCTCTGCTGCTGCTCATCCGCTCGCTTACCACAGGCGAGAAGAACCATTTTCATCGTTCGGTTCCTAAAGGTGGTGATAACAAATATCTCATCCTGTTCAATATTATTGAAAGCCAGCCCGAAGCCAGTGAAAAACAGATACAGTCAGATTACAAGCGTAAAACCGGCAATACCGGACAATACGCACGTATAAAAGCGTATCTCTATCACCGCATCATTGAGTCGCTTTCCGACTATCACACACGTAATGTACCGCGTGTGGAAATACACGAACTGCTGAAACAGGCCGAAGTCCTTCTACTGAAACAACTCCACTCGCCCCTGCGTGATGTGCTTAAACGCGCACGGCAACTAATTGAAGAAGCCGAAGCCTTGGAAATGATGCCAGAACTGATCTGGCGCGAAAAAGCAAGTATTCCGATTGAACTTTCGCCAAACGAAATTTATAAGCAGATTGGCAAACTCAACGAGCAACTCGACAAGAGTCTGGTGAACATTCACGAATTGCATGAAATTGGCGACACCTCCTTTCTGCTTGCCACAGAAACCAACAACGAATACCGCTACACAGAAGAAGAATACAAAGAGCGGCTTCAGAAACTCACTTCCGCACCTACTTTTCAAAAGCAGTTTGCCGAATTTAATTCAGAGCGGGCACGCATAGGCGTGCTTTCGATGCGCGCATTCTACTATCTGGCTGTAAATGAGTATGAAGATTTTGTGCAGGAAGCTGAAAAACTCTTTGAGCGGCTTCGCAATTCAGAAAATGCTACCACCGAGCATTACCTGCGCCACGCGAATAATCTGGCCAATGTAATTGTGGCGCTTCACCTGCTCAAAAGGCCAGCCGATGCACTTCCATATCTCGAAGAATTTGAAAAACTGCTTCAGTTTCTGGGCAGCATGGGATTCAGAGAAAAATACAATCCGCTTTATGTAAAGTATCTGCTTGCCAAAGCGCGTATTTTTTTTGCCCTCGATCGGTTTAACGAACTCATTGAATTACAGGCACAGTTCATTGCCATCGAAAGCGCTGTGATGTGGTCGGCTTCGTCAAACTGGCGAAGACAACAATTTTTCATTCTGCTTTCAGGTGCCTATCTCCTCAGCGATCAGCCTAAAATAGCCGCGCGTATTATTGCCCGCGCACTTCAGGACGAATCAGGACGAAAACGTCCTTATGCTGAAGAACTCCGCCAGATCGAACTTGCCATCAGCTATGATCTGCAGGATGAAGACCGCATGGAAAGCCTGCTCGGCAGTTTACGCCGCAAACAAAACAAAATCGAACAACAGAAAGAATTACACGGAAGCCTTGCCTACGAAACAGCCTGTTATGTAGGCTGGACAGAAATTATTAGTAACCGCAGCAAAGGACTACAACAAACAGATATTTTCCGCCAGCTTCATCACGAACTGGTAACACAGCGCATTGGAAAGTCAGAGCACGATGCGCGTACGCGATTTGTGTTTGAAAGATGGTTGCTGAAAAAAGCCGAAGGCAGGTAAAAAAAAACAACCGAACCGTGGATGCGGAGAGAGTAACGGGGTGAAGTTCCTTCAAACTGCACCCTGATCCCCTGCGTAAAACTCCCTGCCGCATCCACAGTTCGGTGTTTAACCGCCCGGTAGAGTAATCGTCAAAACCGGTTCCGTTTTTCCGAATACCGGATTTCTTGTGCGAAATCCTGACACAAGTGTAGCAGGTTAGAAAATTCCGCTCAAAACTTAATCATCAAAACACTACGCCTAATGATTTTTATTTTTTACCACAAAACAATGATTAACAACATTATAAAAAGCCTTCATCATACCAAAGATTACGATTTTCAACGATAAAAATTCTGAAAACATGTGCGGAACACGCCTCTACTTTCTCGTAAGTTCTTACTAGCGCGAAACCCTGATATGTCCGAAATGAAAAATTGACAGGCTAGTTCGAAGCCCCCTTTTCACACCTGTGTTTCAAAAAATCGCTACAACGATTTAGTGGTTTGTAAATCTTTCTTACTTTTCAACCTGTAAATGCATACATCAGTGTTCCAACTTCCGCTCCGCTTTGCACTCGTTTGGCTTGTATTGTGCTTCGCTTGCACGCAGAAAACGGTAATACCTGCCAGGCAGGTGTTCGGATGGACTGTACCTGCAAGCGGGCCGTTTAAACCTCAGCCCTACGCCGACCCGATGATTGGTACAGATGCACACGGACATACGTTTCCAGGAGCGACAACACCCTTTGGTATGGTGCAGCTTAGTCCGGATACACGTCTCGACGGCTGGGACGGCTGCTCGGGCTACCATTATTCGGATACGTTTATTTACGGCTTTTCGCACACACATCTGAACGGCACCGGCTGCAGCGACTATGGCGATATACTTGTTACCCCGGCAACAGAAAGGCCACTGCTGCATAACGGAGCTGATGGCAAGCCCGGTTATCGTTTTTCGTTTTCGCATTCCGGTGAACATGCCGAAGCCGGTTATTATTCGGTAAAAGCCGACAACGGTATTTTTTGCGAACTAACGGCATCGCCGCGCACGGGAGTTCACCGATATACATTTACAAAAGATGTTGAAGCACATCTGCTAATCGACCTCGTACACCGCGATGCGGTAACCAGTTCGGGACTGCGCATCGTTAACGACAGTACAATTAGCGGCTGGAGGCATTCTGAGGCATGGGCACGTGATCAGAAACTTTGGTTTACAGCCACTTTCTCGACACCATTTACAGCAGAAATATTCAGCAACGACAGCGCCCTCAAGACAAACAGCGCCGAAAGCAAAGCAATCAAAGCAATTCTTCGATTTGGCAAACTGAGCAAACCGCTGGAAGTAAAACTGGCCCTCTCTCCGGTGAGTGTGGAAAATGCCCTGCTGAATCTCGTGACTGAAACCGGCGGCATGAATTTCGACAAGGTGCGGGCTAAAGCAGTTGAACACTGGAATAGTGTGCTGGGAAAAATGGAAGTGGATACCGGGTCGGAAACACAAAAACGCATTTTCTACACGGCACTTTATCACTGCTACATTTCGCCTAATATATACAGTGATGTGAACGGCGACTACCGGGGCCCCGACGGAAACGTTCACAGCGACACCACGCGCGAACACTACACGGTATTTTCACTTTGGGATACTTACCGGACATTGCATCCGCTCTTCACCATCCTGGAACCCAAACGAACAGGTGATTTTATTCACACCTTCAGCAGCTTTCACCAGCAAAGCAAACGACTGCCCATGTGGGAACTTTCGGCCAATGAAACCAATTGTATGATTGGTTATCACGGTGTTTCGGTTATTGCCGATGCGTGGATGAAAGGCATTACCAACTACGATACCACAGCTGCACTAAACGCCATGCTCGAAACCGGAAATGGCAACTACCGCGTGCAACCGGTATATCGTGATAACGGTTTTGTGCCCGGAGATGAAGCCGAATCGGTTTCGCAAACGCTGGAATATGCCTACGACGACTGGTGCATTGCACAAATTGCCGCGCGCGCCCACCGGCCTGCTGATGCGGAAGTGTTTGGCATACGAAGTCAGTACTGGAAAAACCTGTTTGATGATAAAACCAGGTTTTTCCGCGCCCGGCGCCGCAACCAGTTTACAGAACCGTTTACTCCGGAAGAAGTAAACATACACTATACCGAAGCCAATGCCTGGCACTACAGCCTTTATGTGCCGCAAAGCATTCACGAATTAATGACTCTGCATGGCGGCGAATCGCAGCTGGCTGCTTTCATCGACAAACTCTTTACCTCTGACCCTGAAACATCAGGCCGCGAGCAAGCCGACATTACCGGCCGCATCGGTCAGTATGCACACGGCAACGAACCCAGCCACCACACAGCCTATCTCTACGCGTGGACCGGCCAACACTGGAAAACACAGGAACGTGTGCGTGAAATCTGCCAGACACTGTACACCGATAAACCCGACGGACTCTGCGGCAACGACGATTGCGGGCAGCTTTCGGCATGGGCGGTAATGAGTATGGCCGGATTCTACCCCGTTACGCCCGGTCAGCCGATTTATGTGATCGGGGCTCCTCAGTTCAACAAAGTCACCATTCACCTGGAAAACGGGAAAAAGTTCATTATTTCCTCTTCCGGTAAAGGCAACTACATTTCATCGGCCACACTTCAGAAACAGGATTATCAAAAAGTGTGGTTAGGACATGAGACAGTGGTTCAAGGAGGAGAACTGCACTTTACACGAAGTGAAATACCGGATAAGCAATGGGGGGCAAAAATGGAAATGCGTCCCCCCTCGCCTTCGGCTTCAGCTTCGGGAACGTTAACGCTTTCACCGCGCATTAGCACACTGAAAGAAGATTTCGGGAAAAGCCTTCAGCTAAGTTTTACTACCCCGCAACCGGGCAGTGAAATTTTCTGGAAAAAGAAAGAAGATAAAGACTGGAAAAAATATACTTCTACACTCAAGGAAGGCTATGGCACTTATCTTGTATTTGCCACACGCAAGGGAGCTGCCAACAGCGATACACTGAGCATGAATTTTGTGCGGCCTCCGGCATGGAAAAGCATTACATGCAGCAAAAAATACGCACCACAATATGCGGCATCGGGCCCGCGGGCGTTAATTGACGGGATAAACGGGACATCTGATTTTCGCACCGGCGACTGGCAAGGGTATTCAGAAACTGAGGTGGAATGGGTGATTGATCTTGGCGGATCTTCTCAGGTGAGTGAGGTAACGATGAATTTCCTTCACGATCAGCGTTCATGGATTTTTCTGCCCCGTGAAGTGGAATTTCTGGCATCATCTGATGGGGTCCATTATTCCACACTCAGCCACAATAAAAATCAGTTTGACGACCATAACGGTGATCCGAAAATAATTCCGTTCCGCGCTTCACTCAATGGTGAATACACCCATTTAAAAATAATTGCACGCGGCTTTGAAAAATGCCCTGAATGGCATCCCGGCAAAGGCAACCGGGCATGGATGTTTGCCGACGAGATAATTATTTCGCCCTCCAAATAACGGCATGATGAACCGAAGAAAATTTCTCAACCGGGCTGCACTGGCAGCGTTGTTTACAGGACTAGCCACACCTGCTGCTGCGACAGGAAAGAAGCGAAAGAAAAAAATGAACGCCGAAAGCCGCGCCGGAGGCCCGATGACCATTGCCACTTGGAATCATGGTATGGAAGCCACCGCCGAGGCCATGCGTATTTTGAAAGAGGGTGGACGTGCAATTGATGCTGCAGAAGCCGGAGTGCGGATCACAGAATCTGACAAAACAAATACCAGCGTAGGCCTTGGCGGATTCCCTGACCGCGAAGGCATTGTAACACTGGATGCATCAATTATGGAAGGCAGCGGCCGATGTGGCTCGGTGAGTTTTGTACAGGGCATCGATCATCCCATTACGCTGGCGCGAAAAGTGATGGACGATACGCCGCATGTAATGCTTACCGGACGCGGCGCTGAACTATTTGCCGAAAGTCTGGGCATGGTGAAACATCCCAACACACTTACCGACATATCGCGCAAGGCATGGGAAGAATGGATGAAAGAGAAAAAATACAAACCGGTAATCAATATCGAAAACCACGACACCATTGGCCTGCTTGCACTCGACAAAAACGGCAAACTGGCAGGAAGCTGCACTACAAGCGGACTGGCCTTTAAAATGCATGGCCGTGTAGGTGACTCACCCATTATCGGAGCCGGACTCTTCTGCGATGATGAGGCGGGAGCAGCTACCTGCACCGGACTGGGCGAAACTGTGCTGCGCACACTGGCTTCGCACACAGCCGTTGAGCTTTTGCGTCACGGCGCCACTCCACAGGAAGCGGCAGAAGAAGCCATACATCGCATAGTTAAAAAACACAGCAACTTCAAAGATTTTCAGGTGGGCATACTTGTAATAACACCCACCGGCGAGCATGGTGCTTTCGGGCTGCACAAAGGTTTCAACTACGCCCTTTATCAAAACGATTCACACCGACTGATTGATGCCGCCAGCTTCACCCAATAGCAATACCCGTTCATACGTATTTGCGTTTGCGGTAATGACAGCCCTGTTTTTTCTCTGGGGCTTTGTTACTGTAATGAACGACATACTCATGCCTCATCTGCGCGAAGCATTCTCGCTCAGCAACACACAATCAGCCTTCGTACAGTTTGCTTTTTTCATTGCTTACGGCGTAGTATCACTGGGTTACTATCTCTGGTCAATCGGCAAGGGTGATCCGATTTCAAAAATTGGTTACCGCCGGGCAATGACAATTGCACTTGGTATTTGCAGCCTTGGCTGTTTACTGTTTTACGTGGCTGCTGAACGTGAAACATATGGCTGGTTTCTGGCAGCTCTGTTCATTCTGGCTTCAGGAATTACCATTTTACAGATTTCGGCAAACCCTTATGTAGCACTGCTTGGCAAACCTGAAGGAGCTTCAGGTCGCCTTAATCTTTCGCAGGGCTTCAATTCGCTGGGTACTGCACTTGCACCGCTGGTGGGTGGCGCCATTGTATTTGGCTCAGGCAGCGTGGAGGTGGATGTATTGAAACTTCCATACGTGTTACTTGCACTCACTTTTCTTGCTGCTGCCCTGACACTTGCCTTTATCAAACTGCCCGAAGTACAAAGCGGGAATATGAGTAGCGGCGCCTGGAAATTCAGGCATCTGCGTTTGGGGATGCTTGCCATTTTTGCATACGTAGGTGCCGAAGTAACCATTGGCAGTTATGCAATACGTTTTATGGAGCTGCCGCAGGTAGCGGGCCTGACCAAAGATGTTGCCGATTCGTTTCTGGTCTATTACTGGGGCGGCGCCATGACCGGACGTTTTCTGGGCACCATAGCACTTTCGCGCTCACTGTCCTTCGTACAACGTTTGCTTGCCATGCTTACTACAGCGGCGGGGCTTACTGTTTTTCTGCTGCTGCTTACGGGCAAGGGTGTTAGCGAAGCCATTCCGTATTTCATCCTCGTGGGCATCAACATACTTGGCTTTATTGCCGGCGGTAGCATATCCTCGCGCCTGCTGCTGCTGTTTGCATTAATTGCTGCGGGACTTATTTCTCTGGCAGCCTTTGGCACAGGATCGCCGGCATTGTGGGCATTGCTTGCAGTAGGTCTTTTCAATTCGGTCATGTGGTCGAATATTTTCACGCTCGGCATTCGTGATCTCGGGCCATCAACCAGTCAGGGAAGTTCACTGCTTGTGATGATGATTATCGGCGGTGCGTTGTTGCCTCTGCTTGCCGGATTGGTTGCCGATTCATCGTTCGGCTTACAGAAATGCATACTCATTACTATTCCCTGCTATCTCTACATTGCTTTCTACGGCTGGTTTACAGGTCGCATAAAATGGTCTGGAACAGCTGCACAAAATTCAAATATCACACACTAAATGAAACTCAAACAGGTTTGTGCAGGAATTGATATTGGCGGCACCAATTGTCATATTGGCATTTGCAGTATCGAAGGTGCCGTAATTGCATCAACAGTGATGTCCACATCAAAATTCCCCGATGCAAAATCGTTTGCCGTGGCAGCCAGTCAATGGCTCAGGGCAACAGCCATACGCGAAGGGCTTGAAATAGTGACGGCCGGCATCGGAGCGCCCAACGGCAACTATTACACAGGCAATATTGAGCACGCACCCAACCTTTCGTGGAAAGGTATTGTACCATTAGCCGAAGAATTTAAAACGGCAAGCGGAATTGAGGAAGCCGTAATAACCAACGATGCCAATGCAGCCGCCTTCGGGGAACAGTTTTTCGGCGGTGCAAAAGGGCTTGATAATTTTGCGGTAATTACACTCGGCACAGGTATTGGCGGCGGTTTTGTAGTGAACGGAAAAATGCTTTACGGCGCAGATGGCATGGGTGGCGAATTCGGTCACATGACGGTGGTGAACAACGGGCGTGTTTGCGCCTGCGGACGAAAAGGCTGTATTGAGGCGTATGCGTCGGCAGGCGGCCTGCTGCGCACTGCCCACGAAATGCTGGCAGAAGACAAACCGGCTTCTTCGGCCCTTCATGCCATAAACGCCGATACGTTGTGCTGCCCCGACATTTTTGATGCGGCGCGGCAGGGCGATGTGCTTGCTGAACGAATTATCCGCGAAACAGCCGTACTGCTTGCCGAAGCATTAGTAAACATGACCGCGCTGTTAAGCCCCTCGCATGTATTTTTATATGGCGGCCTTGCGCTGGCCGGTGATGTACTGATGAATCCGTTGCGCACACATTTCAACCAGCATTTGCTCATACATCAGCGCGGCCGCATTGAACTGCTTGTGTCGTCGCTGCCCGAAAATGCAGCCATTATGGGTGCTGCAGCTCTCGGCTGGGCCGAATTCGGGAAACATGAATTTATTGAGGACTAAAATTTGAAACGCACCTGCACCTTCACCTCGGTGCGCGTGTTACCCTGAATTTCATTCAGCGAACCTTCGCTGATGACCTCCTGATTTTTGTAAAACGTTTGCGCCGCACGTACCCAGATTTCAAAATTGCGCGATACATCCCAGTTAATCAGCGCATACACACGTGAACCGCGGCCGGAGAACGAGGGAATTGAAAACGCATAGATCATATCCGACTCATACGCATACACACGCGTGAAATAATTATCAGTCTGAAACAATGCGTACCGAGCAGTGAATGAAATGCGTTTTCCCAATTGTTTATAGGTGATATCCTGCCAGATAATAAAACCATTTTCCACTTCTCCGTTGTTTATCTGCGAACGCAGGAATTCAAGACGGTTTCTGAATTTGAATGAATTACCTACCGGGTATTGAATATTGAAGCGATAGTTTTCGAGCATCGTGGGACCGATGTAATCAATAACCGCATCATCATCAGATACTGAAAGTGATCTGTCGCGCCGGCGGTAGCGGAAATAAATATCGGTTTTCTTATCGGGGGTGAAATTAATTTGCGCGAAGAAATCACTTCCTCCCGAAGGCGCATCAATATTGAA
Organism: Bacteroidota bacterium; assembly: GCA_020402865.1. Classification (NCBI taxonomy): domain Bacteria; kingdom Pseudomonadati; phylum Bacteroidota; species Bacteroidota bacterium. The sequence continues at coordinate 97,214 of JADBYT010000012.1, forward strand.
GCGCAGCCACGGAAAACGGAACCTGTCCATGTATGCACTCACCGCTACCCGGCGGGAAGGTTTGTACTGCATGCCCAGAAAAACGCCACGTTCATTGGCAATTGTGGTTCCTTCGGCAAACACATTACCGTATAAATTCTGAAACTTCTGTCCGAACCAGCGTGTATGCAGGCTTACTGCAAATTTCGGATCAAGGCTGGCGGTAACGCCGTTTACAAAAGCCCATGATCCGTTTGCGCTGCGCGCTGCTTCGCCGAAGAAGTGAAAGTTGCGGTAGAGAAAATCGTAATCGGCTCCAATAATCGTATTTGTGCGTGCGGAAAATTCAAACTGGTTATACAGGTTAAGATTACGGCTAAGCGTTGCGCTGTAACGTGAAGCTAATCCGGTTACGCCCATGCGCAGTTTCTTTGAGCGGAAAGTAACGTTTCCACCGCCAATATCTTCGCGCAACGCGTCTTTGTCTGCCACTTCACCGGGGGTGCTGTGGAGGCCAAAGGTTTGCAGGCTTGACACTTCGGTAATTTCAAAATTTGTATCAAGGGTATCAATACGCGTTACATTGGCATCGCGGCGCTTTATGGAACCGAATGCCGTTACTTCTATCTTGCCAAACTGAAGCGTAACCGCCGAGCCGCGCAGAAAGCGATTTTCGTCGGACGAAATGTAAGGGCGGATACCCATGGCAGCGCGGCGGATGTTTAAGGCATCAGGGGTTTTGCCAAATGCAAAACCTGTCCACGCCGTAAGCCCCTGCCCGAAACTCACCTGATAATCGCCTGCTACGGCTGTTTTCACAATACCAATATTACGGATACAGATATGTCCGGCATAAAAATCAAAGCCCTGTTTTTGCGTACCGGTAAAAAATTCTTCGCCCGCATCTTTCTCCGCAATCATTCCCACACTTACAAAACGCGAATACGTAAACCGATAGCGCGTAAATATGCGGTATGGAGAACCGAGATAACGCGCATTGGGCCTCTCGGCCAGTTCGGCACTATCTATTGGCGTATAACCAAGCTGCTCTTCCATTATCCGCTGACCACGAACTACAAACTCATGCCGCCCCTCGCGCATCATTTCCGAAAAACTGAAATGTCCGGCATCAAAGCGTTCATCAACTTTTACGTAAGGAAGAATTTTATAGATCGTAGCGAGATCAAAGCCATCTACAGCCTGCAATTCATAAATGGAAATCAGATTTCCATAACGCGCAATATGTGTAAGCAAGTTGGAAATCTGTATATCGCTCAGCAGACCAAAATCTTCCAGCTCTTCGCGCGAGGCCGTATTCAGATTAATGGGATGGCCTGCATAATAAGCGAGATTATCAATAAGATTTGTGAAATCGGCATCTTCTGATTCGAGTGTTTCAGAGAGGTTTTCGATTTGCTGATTGAGCTGTTCACTGCCCGACGAATCAATTTGTGCCGAAAGTGGCCGGGCAAAACCCAGCAGCAAAAGAAGCAGAATCGAGTACAGGCCTTTCATCAGAAGCCGTATTGAAGTCCTACCGAAGGCGAAAAACCAAGCTGCGGGTGAAATGTGGAGGCTACATCGAGCCGCATTTTTTGAAGGATAAGCCCGAAGCCGAAAGCCGAAAGCCCCGGATTGGAAGCTGCGCCGGCGCGGAGGTAAAGTACTTCGGCCGGACGATATTCAATTCCGCCCCGGATTACCGGTTTGAAGTCGATATCCTTTTCGGCTTCGAGCGTCACCAGCAGGCGTTCAGAAAAACGGTAGGCGCCACCAATGCGCATTACGGTAGGGATATTTTCGTCGCTGTCGCCCCCCAGTTTGCTTCGGGTAAGGTTGAAGATATGAATGCCGAAGGAGAGGTTTTTTATGGGTTCGGAAATAAATCCTACTTCGGCCACTGCAGCTGAAGCGGCTCCGTAGTTGTTGCCAAAACGTGTGTACATCCAGTTCAGCTGTACGGCTGCAGAAATTTTCGGGCCGAAAGTTTTGGCAAATCCAAGCCCCACTTTATTGGCCATGTACAAATTCTGCAAACTCAGCGAGCTCACCGATAGGCCGAATACGCCCGGCTTCACCGGCAAAGCCGCAGCTACGGCACTTTGTCCGAGCCCCGGCACCAGAAAGCGGCTTTCGTAAAATGCACCTGCCTGAAATTTGGGAATAAAACCAAGTGCAGCGGGATTGTTTTGCACGGCCCAGAGATCGGCTGATATAGCTACACCGCAACCGGCCATGCCCAGTGCGCGTGCACCAAGCGGAGGATTGTCGCCTGCGTGCAGCCACGTAGAAAGACAGAACGCCAGACAAATGAGTAATGGTCGAATCATGAAGGGTTCCGGGCCCGAGCGGTTTACTCAAGGCAAGGTGATTTAAAAGTAACCGGAACGCAGCGTATCTGCAAGCGCAGTGCAAAAAAATAAATAAGCCGTAACGCAGAATTTAGTTTCCGCCGGCTTCGTTACGCTTTACCTGAAAGGTAAATTCGGTTTTCTCGGTTTCATCAAGTGTGCCGAGCACTTTATTTTTCAGTCCGTCCTTAAAAGCCGCTACCCGCTCAAGTAAAGCCGGATCAGAAGCTGCAATAATCTGTGCAGCCAGAATACCTGCATTTTGGGCAGCGTTGAGTGCCACAGTAGCCACGGGTACGCCGTTGGGCATTTGCAGAATAGAAAGAATGGAATCCCAGCCGTCAATCGAATTCGACGATTTTACGGGCACGCCCACCACGGGTAGCGGCGTTAATGAGGCCACCATACCCGGAAGATGTGCAGCACCGCCCGCGCCGGCAATAATTACCTTCAGCCCACGCCCGGCAGCCGACTGTGCATAGTGTACCATACGTTCAGGCGTACGGTGTGCCGAAACAACTGTAATTTCAAACGGAACCTGAAACTGTTCGAGAATAGTGGCGGCTTCCTTCATAACCGGAAGATCGGAAGCGCTGCCCATGATAATACCTACGTGTGGCTGCATGGGCACAAAAGTAAGTGTTTGAACGTAATCAGCTGAATACGGTGCTGTTTTCGTTTTCGAGCACTTCCATCTGAATTACCGAATGCAGCGTGATATAGCGGCCATCTCGCGTTTCGGCATCAATAAAGTCGTTGATGCGTTGCTGCAGCAGCTTGAGTGCCTTGATGCGGCCTTTTGACTGTTCGATCTCGTGTTGATCGCTTGAAGTGATGATGCGCTCAGTGTGATAACGGAGCTTTGCATCAGTAAGTAAATGAAGAACCTTCTTTGCTTCAGCCGTAGTGAAGCGCCCTTCAAGGAGTGAGAAATCAGCAATTAATGCAGCCATGCATCAAAAATAGAGCGAAATGCACCGCACGAAATTAAAAGCTGCGTTGTTTAACCTGCGTTTAATCAGGCAATCACTTTTAATGTCTCTTTCACGAACAAGGCTTTGCGGCGTGCCTCTTCGAGTGTGGGGGCCGTAATGGTGATGTGCCCCATTTTGCGGAACGGCTTGGTGAGTAATTTACCATACAAATGTACATACACCCCCGACTGGCCGAGAATCTGCTCGAGCCCCTGATACACAGCGGTTCCTTCAAAGCCTTTCTCGCCGAGCAGGTTCACCATTACGCTTGGCTGTATGAGTGAAGTATCGCCAAGTGGTAAGCCAAAGATGGCGCGCAGGTGTTGCTCATATTGTGAGGTAATGTTTCCCTCAATGGTTTGGTGGCCACTATTGTGGGGGCGGGGGGCAATTTCGTTTACAAGCACCTGACCATCGCGGGTGAGGAAAAGTTCTACAGCCAGCAGACCTACAATACCTAATTTTCGAGCCACCATTTCGGCAATACGTTTGGCTTCCTGTTCAACAGCTGCAGGAATTTGAGCTGGCGAGAATAAAAACTCAACAAGATTGGCTTCGGGATTAAATTCCATATCCACCACCGGGAAGCTTTTTATTTCGCCTTTTGTATTCCGGGCCACAATTACCGCCAGCTCTTTTTCAAAGTCCACAAACTTTTCGAGTACGCTGGGGGCGTCAAACGCACTGTCAATATTGGCCGCATTGGTAAGCGGTGTAACACCTTTCCCGTCGTATCCCCCCTTACGGAGTTTTTGCATGTAGGGGAAGGTGGCGGCGTGCTGAAGAATTTCGCTTTTGCTGTTTACCAGTTCAAAGGGTGCGGTAGGAATGCTGTTATCGCGGTAAAACTGCTTTTGCAAACCTTTATCCTGAATGATGCGAAGCACAGCCGGTTGCGGATATACGGGTAAACCTTCCTTTTCAAGGGCTTCGAGCGCATCTACATTTACATGCTCAATTTCGATGGTAAGCAGGTCAACATTTTTCCCGAACGCATAAACCGTATCATAATCCTGCAAACTTCCGTGCATAAACGAGTGGCTGATGGCCTTGCAGGGCGCATCGGCATCGGGGTCGATAGTATGTACAGGGATGTTTAAACTGATTGCATCCTGAATGAGCATGCGGCCAAGCTGGCCACCGCCAAGCACACCTAGTTTGTAATTTGGAAACATGCGGCAAAGATAATCCGGGCAGGCCAATATCCGAAGGTCTGCTTTTCTGCTTTCTCAATCTTTTAGTTGTCCGGTGAAGCCACAAGTGCACCGGCATCTTCATCCCCTTCTTTGTTTTCGTTCCACATCGGGCTGTCAACCGGTGCAATATGCTTCAATTTATTCAGTGCATCCAGTTGTTGCTTGGCCGCTGCACAAAGCGCATCATAACGAACACCGGCAGGCACTCCCTGTTGGATCAAAATCGAGTTGTAGCTTTCAAGATTTGCAAGTACGGTGAGCTGATACAGATTGGCCAGATCACGAATATTCTGCCCCAGTTTGGTTTCTTTCGGGTGTTGTCTGCGCCACTCTACCGATGTGATACCAAACACAGCCATATTGAGAAGTTCAGCCTCATCACTGTATATGATCTTGGCCTGTGCAGGTGTTAATTGAAATCGTTCTATCAGGCTTTCCTGAATTGCATCCGTGTGCAAGCGATAATTAATTTTCGAAAGAAAACGGCCGTAATGCCATTTTTGGTTGTGTGCCTTGCTCTCACGGTCTTTAAGTCGCTGAAATTCCTTAATGAGGTAGAGTTTAAACTCGGGACTTATCCATGACCCGAATTCAAAAGCAATATCGCGGTGTGCGTATGTTCCGCCGTAGCGACCTGTTTTGGCAATAATTCCGGTGGCATTCGTTCTGGCTACCCACTCCTTGACACTCACCTTGAAGGAATTGAGCCCGGCACGGCTTTTAATTGCGGCGAATTCGCCATAATTAAAAGTAGGGTTATTGACTGACTCCCAGATACTTAGAAATTCCAACGTGTTTCGATTTCGCAGCCAGTCTGTGATAAAAAAATCACCTTCTTTAGACCGGAGCATATCTGTTAAACAGATGTAATCCTCGTTTTGAAATTTGATAATTGAAATGTCGTGGCCTTTTACTTTGATCTTGCTCATTTGTAACAGATAAATTGATAAAAAAATAGAATGTATCGTGAAAAATCGGCGGCAAACATACAATCATTTTATACTACAAGTCAAGTATTCATTAAAAAAAATCAACTAATTCTCCTATTGAGGTAAATACCTCAAAAAAATCCGGCTCAAAAAAGGCAATTAACTCCTGTTTACCTACGCAACAGTTCGAGCGCATGATATACGCTGCGATGCAGAATGGTAGCATGCGTTTCATGTGGGAGATAATCAAAACTAACCGACGCACCTGTGGCATGATGCTTTAATATCCGTTTCAGTGCACGCGCATCGCGGCGCATAATGCGATGCTCATGCCCTACCGATACATAAATACGTTTTGAGTGATAGTCTTTCGCCAGTAAATAGGTGCGGGCTTTTTTAAGCAGCGACTGATTGTCCCACCAAAGGCTCGGGCTCACGATAATATATGTATCAAAAAGTTCGGGGCTGGTGAGCAGAATCTCAGTAGCCAGCAAGCCTCCCAACGACTGCCCAATAATTGTTTTTCCGGTATTTACCCTGAACTTTGATTTCATGTAGGGTTGCAACTCTTTCCCAATAAACGAAATGAATTTTGCCGAACCGCCCGAAGTGGGTATTGCTTCTTTATCTTTTTTAATTGTAGTAGGAAATGTAAAATCGCGCTTACGATCCACGTTGGCAATCCCCACAATAATCGAAGGGCTCATCAGCTCATACATACTCATAAATTGTGTGAGCCCGGCAATGTGCGGGTAATCTTCATGTGCGGAGCCATCGAGAAGGAAAATTACGGGGAATGATTTCAGTGAATCGAAATAATATTCTTCCGGCACATATATATTGAGCGTGCGCATCTCATTCAGTTCGGCCGACCAGAGTTGATGTATAACGCCGAACGGAAACGGTTTGGGTAATGCGGGAACTGTTTGCTGTGCATGAATTGATAAGCAAACCAGAGAAAGGAAAATGAAAAGACCTTTTTTCATATTACGTAATTCTGTCCTTGAAAATAAAGTGCCCACATACTACATTCACCCTGATTTAAAGAATGCTTTTACTCAAAAGATCTTTGGTGTTTTTCTGCACCATCTCCTTCAGTTTGTTGTAATCGGCTCCGCACACTGAGCGTGAAATCATAAACAGCAATTTCGACTTTCCGTCAAATACCATCAGTACATCTTCTTCCTCATGCGAAAACACGCATTCTTTCCAGTTAAATGAAGTGGTTTCGTCTTTTCGTTTCCACTTAATTAATTCGTCATTGGCCATAAACTTCAGCCGCTGCGATTGCACACTTTCTTCTTCCAGCCATTTTTCAATGCCGGCTTTTGCTTTACGTGCTCGGCGATAACTCAGTCGCATAAAAATAGCAAAGAGCGGAAAGGCGAGTAAGATGAGCCACACGAAAATTACACTCCGCATCACCGCAAAAAACACGGCATTAAGCACAAGTATGGCAATGAGCCGCCAAAGCATTTTCCGTATGTCGTGCCGGGTTGCCTTTAAGCGAAATTCAGCATACGTGAGCCACATTTTGCGGTGCATTTCAGGCTCCACAGTGGCTTCAAATTCTATTTTACTCATACAGAAAAAGACTTTAGCACCTGCACCGTTTCATCGAGCATCGCATCGTTAAAATCGAGGTGAGTTACAAAGCGAACGGTTTGCGGGCCGAACTGCACGGCTTTTATTCCCTGCTCTTCGAGGTATTGCAGAAATCCTCCCACGGGAAGATTATCGTGAAGGGAGAAAATTACGATGTTGGTTTCGGTGGGCAGCTGACTTTTCACATATGGAAGTGAAGCCAGCGTATCGGCCAGCACAGCAGCGCGGGCGTGGTCTTCGGCAAGCCGGGCTATATGATTATCGAGTGCATAAATTCCTGCCGCAGCCAGATAGCCGGCCTGCCGCATGCCCCCGCCAAACACTTTGCGCACACGCCGGGCCTGTGCTATAAAACTACGACTGCCCAGCAATACCGAGCCAGCCGGGGCGCCCAGTCCTTTTGAAAGACACACCGACACCGAATCAAAGCAGGCGCCGATTTGTAAAGCCGTTTGCCCCGATGCAATCAACGCATTAAAAATACGCGCTCCGTCGAGGTGGCAGGCGAGATTGTGTTTTAGCGTAACGTCTCTGATTTGCCTAAGCGACGCAATATCGTAGTAGCTTCCGCCGGCCCGGTTCGCGGTGTTCTCAACAGACACCAGCCTGGTGCGGGCCAGCCAGTCGAAATTGCCGTTTACAGAGGCCTCTACCTGAGCAGCCGTCATACGCCCCCGGTTTCCCTCCACCAGCCGGGCCTGCACGCCCGAATTGCGACTGATGCCTCCGCCTTCATAATGATAAATATGCGAATTCTGTTCGCATATCACTTCGTCGCCCGGACGGGTATGCACGTTGATGGCAATCTGGTTGGTCATCGTGCCCGAAGGGCAAAATAGTCCCGCTTCGTGACCGAAAAGCCCGGCCGCTTTAGCTTCCAGCGCATTCACGGCAGGATCCTCGCCAAACACATCATCCCCTACTTCGGCCTGAAACATGGCATCCAGCATACCGGCGGTGGGCCGCGTTACCGTATCACTTCGCAAGTCGATTATCATAGCTGCGAAAGTACGATTTCGGCACGGCTTGAGGGAATTTTGCATATTTGTAGTTGAGCGACACACACCTTTTCTCCCATTCGCGCTTTACATACCATGATAAAACGCCTACTCTTTTGCCTGCTTGCCATGCAGCCTGTGCTTTGTGCTGCACAGGATTACTGGTGGGTTTATTTCACCGACAAAAAAGCCTCAACGTTCAATCCGTACACTTACTTTGCTCCCGAAGCCATTGAACGACGGCAAAACCAGCACCTGCCCGTATGCGACTCGAGCGATTTCCCGGTATCAGGAATTTACCTCCGTCATGTGCAAGACCTGGTAATGCAAACAGGATATGCCTCGCGCTGGTTCAATGCGGTGAGCGTTCAGGCCACTTCCGCACAAGCCGAAAAGCTGCGCAGCCTGCCATTTGTGCGCAGCGTGGAACGGCATAGCAACTGGAACTGGACTGCGGCCACGGCCGACACCATCAGCGAATGGCCGTTTAAAGACGTGAAGCCTTCTGATCATCTTCAGCCGCTTCAGGCGAAGTACTTTGCCGGCGGCGGATACAAAGCGAAAGGTATTGTAATTGCCGTGCTCGATGTGGGGTTTCATGGCACCGACAGGCACGAGGCATTCAGGCATCTTTATTTCAACAACCGCGTGAAAGCCACGTTTGATTTTGTGGAGAACGACTGGAATGTATATGACAACCGCGAAGATCACGGCACCATGGTACTTTCCTGTCTGGCCGGGCAGTTTGGCGAATATCAGCTCGGCATGGCTACAGAAGCGACTTATCTGCTGGCCCGTATCTCGCGCGATTTTGGTAATCAATATCGTGGCGAGGAGCGTTGGATTGCTGCGATGGAATGGGCCGACCAGCAGGGCGCAAACATCATCAACACATCCGGCGGGCCCAATGAAGAAGCCTATTTCCGCGAACAAATTGACGGAAAAACAGCCATCATTACCCGCGCCGGAAACGTGGCTGCACGCAAAGGCATTCTGGTAGTAGCTGCGGCAGGCAACAACGGCGAATTTGAACGCGCATTTCTGCTTCCGCCTTCTGATGCCGACAGCGTGCTTACCGTTGCCGCCACCGACAACTCGGGTATGCATGCCGAATACAGCGCAACCGGCCCTACCTGGGACTTCCGCCGCAAACCCGATCTCTGTGCGCCCGGCGATGCTCCGGTGGCCAACGGAAAAGGGAAATACTCGATGGTGCAAGGCACTTCATTTTCCTGCCCAATTGTGGCCGGTATGGCAGCCTGCTTTATGCAGAAATATCCGTCGGTTCCGGTTATGGGTGTCGCGGATTCGCTTCGTCAATCGTGCAACCGTTATCCATATTACGACTACATGCACGGATATGGCATGCCGCAGGCTGGCCGCTTTTTCGGAGCTCCCCCCGCTGCAGCTCCATCCTGCTTCACCTTCGAGCGCGCAGGTGATTCACTCATGGTAAAACTCAGCGCAGGTGTGGTACCTGCTTTCGGCCAAACAGCTCCGCCGCTGTTTTACAATCTTGAAGATGCCCGCGGTCGTATTTACGAGTACCATGTAATTCGTCCGGGAAGCGCCACACCAGTAATTATAAATGGTTCGCAGCGCGCCGCAGGCGGAAAAATAAATGTGTATTACGAAGGTTATTATGCCAGCTATGCGTTTTAAGTTTCTGCTCCTTCTGCTTGTATGCAGCGCAACCGGTTATGCGCAAAATATTCATGTGCGTGTAGATACCACACAGCAGATTCCCCGCGTTGGCCCTAACCGGCTTTTTCACTACGACCTTTGCCTTGGCATAGGTATTATTGCCGGCCCCGAACAGAACGGAGCCGCTATTAACTGGTGGTCAAGCTCCGTTTCGTTTTCGGCAAGAGGCAAATTAAAACTCTGGTCGTGGGAGTCACTTGTTCTTGACCTGGGCTATCGTTACGACCGTTACAGCCTTAATCAGAAAAAAGCAAAACGTTTACCGGTTGATCCCCTGGCGCATCAGCGCGAAAGGATTTCAGTAAGCAATGTTTCAGCGGCCTTCTGCAACCGCATCAGTCTTGGACGGCATGGCAATGTACAGGGAAGGTTTATTGATGCGGGCGTGTATGCCGACTGGGCGTTCCGTGGCAGCAATGTGTATCTCGATCAGTTTTTTGATTCGAATTCACCTGCGGGAAGAGCACGTATTAAAACCAAACTCACCCGCCTGAATTATATTGAGCCGGTCAATTACGGGCTCGTGTTTCGAGTGGGCAGCGATAATGCCGCAATGTTCGGGCAGTGGCGTCTCAATGAACTCATCAAAGACAGTGCTGACCGCAACTATCCCGATTTGCCACAACTCATCTTCGGGGTGCAGCTTACCGGCTGGCTTTCGGGAAAATACTAAAGCCTGATTAAAAGTGCTTATTTTTCGATGTAATTCTCCATCGAAATCTTATCTTAACCTTCCAATAAACAAAACCGGCTTCCTTCCAGGAAACCGATATAAATTGATCGTATGGAAGTAACCCGCGTATTTGAACTTCTTGAAAACTATCAGTCGTTAGTAAGCGACAAACCCGATGCGCTTGCCGGCAAGGTGAATGGGCAATGGGTAAAGTACAGTCTGAAAGATTTCGTCAGACTCTCGTATGAACTTGCGGCGGGTCTTATCGAAGCCGGCATAAAGCCTGGCGATAGAATCGGCCTCATTTCCAATAACCGGCCGGAGTGGAACATCAGCGATTTCGGTGCACAACTTGCCGGTGCGGTTTCAGTTCCGGTTTATCCGACAGTTTCTGATAGTGATTTGAAATTTATTTTCAACGACTCGGGAGTTTCCATGGTATTGCTTTCCTCACAGGATCTGGTAGAGAAAGTAAAAGCAGCCACTACTGATTTGCCGGGCTTTAAAGGCATTTACAGTTTCGAAAAAACAGAAGGTGTTCCGCACTGGTCGGAACTCACAAACGCAGGTGCCAAAACACCGCATAAAGAGACAATCGAGCAGATCAAGAAAAATACCCAAACAGATGATTTGCTCACATTACTTTACACTTCGGGCACCACCGGTACACCCAAAGGTGTAATGCTTACACACCGCAACTTATCGAGTAACTTCACAACACTTTGCAACCTTCCTCCGGTTGATTCATCGTGCCGTGCGCTGAGCTTCCTTCCACTCAATCATTCCTACGAACGCATTATTGTGTACGTCTATATACTCAAGGGTGTATCTATTTATTATGCCGAAAGTCTGGAAACAATCGGCGACAATATGCGCGAGATAAAACCGCATATTTTCAGTTGTGTACCTCGTTTACTTGAAAAAGTATATGACCGTATTGTGAATAAAGGCGCCGAGCTGACCGGCATTAAACGAAAGCTGTTTTTCTGGGCCATTTCACTGGGCGAGAAATACGACAACCGTGAAGGCGTAAACAGCTGGTTTTACAAACGCCAGCTGGCACTTGCCTCCAAACTTATTTTCAGCAAATGGCGTGAGGCACTGGGCGGCAATGTACGTGGCGCCATTTCGGGTGGTGCGGCACTTAATCCGAGGCTTGCACGTATTTTCTGGGCCGCCGGTATTCCGGTACTCGAAGGTTACGGCCTAACCGAAACATCACCTGTAATTGCGGTAAACAATTTCGAACCCAACAGCGTGCGCTTTGGCACAGTTGGCCCTGTTATTAATGGCGTGGAAGTAAAAATTGCCGAAGACGGCGAAATTCTATGCAAAGGGCCCAACGTAATGAAAGGCTACTACAACCGGCCCGATGCTACCGCCGAAGTAATTGACAGCGAAGGCTGGTTCCATACCGGCGATATCGGCCATCTTGAAGAAGGGCGCTTCCTGAAAATTACCGACCGGAAAAAAGAAATTTTCAAAACTTCGGGTGGAAAATACATTGCCCCGCAGGCACTCGAAAACCGCCTCAAAACATCGCGCTTCATTGAGCAGTCGATGGTAATTGGTGAAAACCGCAAGTACCCGGCCGCTCTTGTGGTGCCCGCATTCGCATTTCTGCGCGACTGGGCAGCACGCAAGAACATTAAACTGCCCGAAGAAAATGCGGCTATTATTGAAATGCCCGAAGTGCGCAACCGCCTCGATGCCGAAGTGGACGCACTGAACAAGGAGCTTGCACAATACGAGCGTATTAAACGCATTATTCTGCTGCCCGCAGAGTGGAGCGTAGCCGGTGGCGAACTCACGCCAAAACTCAGTTTACGCCGTAAAATCATATACAAAGCCAACGAGGATAAAATTGAAAAACTCTACGGCAGCGATAATGATTAATAAGAAGTCCGGCACCTGACAAAGAGCCGGACTTTCATTTTAAAACAACGTGGGCTGCTGCTCGTTGAGAAAGCGGCAGGGACTGAGCTGAATACCGGGCAAGGCATTCAGCTGCTCAGCGGCATACTTCACCAAATGCGGCATTTGCGCATGCGTGGGGCTATGTACAAAAAAGTAAAATGTTTCGAGCCCCTGCTGCTGCCATGCGGCAAGCTGAGAAGCCCACTGCTGCATGCGCGGATAATCGGTAGGATGTAAATCGTTTGCTGTAAAACGGATAAATGCAGTAGTAGTTGTAAGGCGCTGATGCAATACGTCGCGCCTTCCGGCTGTATCGGTAATAACCACGGTTACTTGCAATTCTTCAAGCAAACTGCATACTTCATCAAACGCATTCCCTCTAAACCAGTTTTCCTCCCTGAATTCCACAGCAAGTGGAATTTCGCGCGGGAAATTTTCGAGGTATTCGCGCAAGAGCGAAAAACGCTGCGGACCAAAATGTGGAGGAAGCTGCAGAAATGCAGTCCCGAGTTTGCGGCCAAATTCCATTGCGGCCAGACAAAAAGTTTCTGTTAAAGCCTCACACGCAAGCAGCTGACGGGTATGGCTTATTTCCTGCGGAATTTTTGGACAAAAACGGAATGTATCGGGCACAGCTTCAGACCAGTTACGCACCGTTTGCGGGGCAGGGATACGGTAATACGTACTGTTTAATTCGATGCTGTTAAACTGTGTGCCGTAGAATTTCAGAAAATCCTTCTCCTTTGCATTCGCAGGATAAATCATCCCCGTCCAGTTCTTCTCGCCCCACACCGGGCATCCCAGCCATGCTTCCAGCTGATGAAAACTGCTTTTGCTGTTCAGCAATACCGCATTGTGCGCCTCATCGGGCGGCAACGAAAAGTTTACCTGCGAAAGATCAGAAAGGCGACCAAAATCCATAGCGATGCAGCTTACGAAGATAACAGACAGAATTGCTTTTTGTGCTGAATATAACGCCGCAGTGCATCAACAAAACTATATTTGCAGATAGAATTTACAATGATGAAAAAACTTTTTACCGCTGCCACGCTGCTTTTGCTGCTTGCCTCCTGTTCATCGGCCAATCAAAAAACCGTGTATGCCTGTCCGATGGAATGCGAAGGCACAAAGGTGTATGAAAAGCCCGGCCAGTGTCCGGTTTGCGAAATGGATCTTGAAGCAAAAAAGCAATAACTGGTATTTTATAAATAAGTAAAGACCGTCCCGAAGTGTGCGTACACAGCACTTCCGGACGGTCTTTCGCGCTCAGTATGGCAGCTTACTGAGTGGCAGCGGAGGTTATCTCACACAGATGAAACAACCGCCACGTGCGTGGCGAGACTATGAATACACCCAATGTTACTTTTTGGGTGTAGCTACGGCAGCAGGGCGTGCTGTTCGCGCAGGCTGAACTTTGGCCTTACGAACAACGCCTGACCGGGTTTTGAAGCTGGTGGTGGATTTCGACACCGCTGCTTTGGGCGCAGTATGCGGATGCGGGTTCGGGCAAACAGTGCCGGTTTGTTTGGGCGGATCCTGTGCAAACACAGCCGCTGAAAACAGCAGGCCAAAACCGAGAAGAAACAGTGACTTTTTCATGTTCTGTATTTTTTACAGACATTGGTACTCCAATTCCAATGCCAAACTTATTGCTGGTATCACAATTTACAACAAATGCGCAGCTGGCTCACAAAAACGGTACTCATTCTTTCCCTGGTAAGCCTGCTTAACGACGCAGCGAGCGAACTGTTGTTTCCGGTGCTGCCGATGTGGATGAAACAGGCCGGCTACGGTTTGCTGTGGATTGGTATTGCCGAAGGTATTGCAGAAGCGGTGGCCGGTTTAACCAAAGGCTGGTTCGGGCAATGGTCAGACAGGCGCGGCGAGCGATTGCCGTTTGTACGCTTGGGCTACCTGCTCAGCGCACTGGCCAAGCCACTGCTTCCACTCATTGCCTCAGCGCCCTGGGTTGTTTTTATGCGCAGCAGCGATCGTCTTGGTAAAGGCCTGCGCTCGGGTGCACGTGATGCTTTACTTTCGCAACAATCGGCTCCCGAAGAGCGCGGACGGGTGTTTGGTTTTCATCGCTCTATGGATACGCTGGGCGCGGTAATTGGTCCGCTGCTGGCGCTGCTCTGGATCTGGCTGCATCCCGGCCAGTCTTACACCACGCTTTTTATGCTGGCTTTAATTCCGGGTTTGCTGAGTGTATTGTTGCTGCTGTTTCTGAAAGAGAAAAAAACAGAAGCTGTAAGCAGCAAGCCACCACCATTCTGGGCGGCATTCAGCTACTGGAAGCAGGCACAACCGGCCTATAAAAAGCTAACGGTGTGGCTTGTACTGTTTGCATTGTTCAACAGCTCCGATATGTTTCTGCTGCTGCTTGCACACGAAGTATTGCCCGAAAAGCTGCACCTGTTTGGCCAAACGTTTACTGCCGATTTTGGCGTAGTGGGGCTGTACATTTTCTACAACCTCGTGTATTCAGCAATGGCTTATCCGGCAGGCTGGCTGAGCGACAAATTCCATCCGCGTATGATGCTTTACACCGGCCTGGCTGCCTTTGCCATTACTTACGCAGGTATGGGCTGGATGAGTATTCAGGAAAATGCACCGCTTGCACTTTTGCCGGTGCTGTTTTTCGTATATGGTTTTTACACGGCCTGCACCGATGGGGTAAGTAAGGCGTGGACAAGCACACTATGCGGCAAAAACGAAAAAGCCAGCGCACTCGGGCTTCAGGCAGGGCTTAACAGTTTGGCTTTGCTGGTGGCCAGTTCAGCCGCAGGGCTGATATGGTCAACGGCTGGTGCGGCTTATGTGTTCTGGCCGGCGGCGGCGGCGGCTCTCATTTGCATTGCCGGATTGCATTTCGCTCGAATTTCTCGCAGTGCAGATACCTCAAAAAACTAAAGCCGGAATATTTCCGGCTTTAGTTTATCTGCTCGCAATAATTTACTGCACAATAAGTCTGCGTGTTTCAGTTTCTCCGTTCGTAATAAGGGAAACAGAATACATACCCGCTGGAAGATTACCCAAACTCATCGGTTGCGAATACCCGGCTGGGAGCGTAACGGAAAACACTTCTCTTCCGGCCACGTCAGTTACTTTCACCACGCTTGTCACATCCATCGCTTTATTAAATTTCACCATCACCTGATCCGTGGCTGCTGATGCCGGGTTGGGGTAAACTGTAAAACCAGCACCTTCATTCATCCACTCATTCGTTTCCGGCTCTTCATTTGCCAGGCGCGATGAGGCGCTGAAACAAACAGGGGTTGGCACAAGCCATTCATACGCATACGAAATGGCTTGCTTCGTAATACCTTCAGTTGCATCAATAACACCTGCATAGGAAACAGTAGTGGCCGGTGAACTGTAAGCGCAACTTGAAGCAGTATAAGAACAGGGTACAGTTAATGCTGAATTCGTATGCGCAATCCAGCCATGATTTTCATTAATCCACGAAAAACCCGACATCGCCACAGCATGCGTATTTCCGGCTACCCGTGTGGCATGGCTTATGCTTTCGTCCCATGCACCGCCATAGGTAAACCATTGGCCGGAAAACGGAATACCGCCTTTATTCAAATGCACTACATGCGCATTCCAGCCCATTCCCGGCGAGGTATTTTGTCCGGCCAGCGCATACGATACCGCTCCATACATATCAGTAAGTTCGATTACTTTTACATTGCGCTCAAAATAACCGGTAAACGGATAAATCTGCCTGTTCCAGTGCACTGTGGTAGCGGAAAGATTAATGAGCATGCCCCAGGCATCAGAATCATAAGACGATCCTCCGAAATAGGTATTGAAAGCGCCTGCAAGCAGCAGACAATTGCCATAATTAGCCGTGCTCACATGAATCATGTCAAATACTTCGATGGACGAAGAAATGCCAGGTTCAATAAGTTGTGCATTGGCAAGAGGTGTACCGTTAGCTGCATTTACACGTTGTACAAACAACACAGGTACATTACCACGTACAGGATCTGCTTTTATGGCTGAACCGGCTACCGCCAGTTCTGCACCACCCGAAGGGCCGGCCGGAACTTCGCAAACAGTTCTTGCTTCGTCGTTTTCGTTACTGCCGTTCATCAGAATATTGTATGAGCGGCACCAGAGCAATGTGCCGGAAAGATCAACACACATTACCGATGCGCGATAAGCTGAGTTTGCAGTATCATACGTTTTACCACAGATATACAACCAATCAGGATTTATCTGCGAACGGATAACCTGAAAGGCCTGACCATTGCTGGTAAATTCATACATTTTTGTTTGGAGTGGAAACCCGGCGGCATCCAATTTTTGCCAGTACACACCTCCTAAATTGGATCCGTCGGTCTGGTAATAATTCCCAATCACAATTGTTTGTCCATCATTTATCGGGAAAGCAGCAAGGCCTGTGGCTGGTCTGTATTGCCCGAGATCGTTGTAAATGATATATGTTTTTTTGAAATTAACAGGTTGGGTTAGTGTTCCGTTTTTATCACTTCTTAATACAACCGGAAAACGATAGGCAAGGTTGGTGGCAATTCGGGTTTCGCCAGCTGTGATATAACCTAAAGGGGTTGCCGGAATGTTTTCTACGGGTGTTATCTGATTAAAAAACACATCATACCCGCTTATTCCCGACGGATACACATTGTGATAGTTCTGCGCCTGAGTAGCTGCAAAAGAAAGCACAGCACAAATCAGAGTAATGGATTTTTTCATGGTTCAGTATTTTTTTTTGACGAAAGTAGCTGCATACTAAGCAGGCTTACAAAGTGGATCAAAAGGCAAAGTGAGTTGAAAAATCATTCCCCGCCAAATCAGGCAAAACACATTATTCACTGAATATCAATACTATAAACGGTGTTATTTTTTAAGCACTGTGTATGAAAGACATACTCGATTTTCTTTCTCGCTGGCAAAAATGCTGTCATAAAATCAGTTCATGAATTGTTTTGAACTTTTTGATGAGCGTCTGTTAGCCGTTAGTCAATAAAAAATCCCGGCTCAAATGGGCCGGGATTTTCAAATTATCGGGATGGATTATTCGCCGTCGAGTTCAGGATCTTCGTCTGTGTCAACTTCTTCGGCACCTGCGCCGGAACCGGTTTGCTGAGGCTTAGCTTTTCCTTTGCCCTGTCCTTTACCTTTTCCCTTTGCTTTGCCTTTTGCTTTTTCAGCTTTCTTCTTCTGCATTTCAATCCACTTGGCATACTGCTCGGGGCTGAGGGTCGATTTCATTCCGTTATGGAACTCGTCGCGTGCTTTTTTGCGCTCTTCTTTCCATACTTTTTTGTCCTGATCTTTATATTTCTCGCGCAGTTCTTTCATTTTGTTGGCACGGGCCAAAGCAAGATCATGCACTTTCTTTTTCTGCTCGGCGTTGAGGCCGAGGTCTTTTTCCATTTTATTGGCGTAATTGGTGGCACGCTCTTCGGGTGTTTTCTTTGGTTTGCTTGAATCGGGTTTCTGAGCCGAAGCTGTTACAGCAAAGCTTACGATCAAAAGCGCAAGGGCAAGAATACGTTTCATTTTTTGTTGGTTAAGTTTGGCTAAAGATAGACAAACTGCGTGCCAAAGCGAAAATCCGTTGTACGGGGCATAATTTTTGCGTGACAACATCATCTATGAAGATTATTTACACGATTTTATTATGCTTGATTTCACCCGCTTTTGTATTGGCACAAACTAATCTTGTGCGTAATCCTTCATTTGAATTTGATACCATTGCCCCGCCGGTAGATCAGTTCAACTGGCACAGGTATGAGTCGTGGATGTCGGACCGGGCAAGCGATGCAGCCAATCCGCAAATTGTACTTACAAAAGACTGGTATCAAACCACTAAGGGCACGCCCGACTATTTCAACTCGTGGCAGTCGAGTCACGTGGGTTTTGCCACAAAAAACGCCCGCACCGGAAAAGGGCGAATGGGTATTATAGCCGGCGTATGCCACCACAGCCCCGCCTCTTGGCTGATTTACCAGAACGGCTACTCAGAATATGTATCCACACGGCTAACCCAACCGCTGGAAGCTGGCAAAACCTATTGTGTGCGCTACTACACGGCACTCGACCGCAAATCGAATTTTGCCGCTGCACGCATGGGAGCACTGCTCACCCGCGACAGCATGCTCATGCCGGAGTATGAACAGCAAATCTGGCAACAGCAACCGCAGGTAATGAACGACAGTAACCGCTACATTACCGCAAACATGGGCTGGGTAATGATTTGCGATACGTTTATCGCAAAAGGTGGCGAGGAATTTCTCACACTCGGCAATTTCGATTTTTACCGTCCGCGAAACATCCACAAAGTAAACCACAAACTGCATGGCGGTATCCGCTGGAGTCCGATGGATAAGTTTGCGTATTACTACATTGATGATGTGAGTGTGACTGAAGTGCCGGATGATGCACCGGTTTGTGCAATTACGCGCGATAGTGTGGCGCGGAATAATCTCCTGCTGATTATTGACATTGAGAAAAACGAGCTGGATGTGGTGGCCGTGCAAACTGCGGTACATCAACTTGCGCAAACCATCAATCACAATGACATGATTACGCTTGTAATTCATTCACCAAATGGCGGGCAGGTACTTCTGGAAAACTGTCCTGCCGATTCATTAGAAAAGATCAGCGCGGCACTTGGGCAAATTCGTTTAAGTGAACATCTGAAAAATAACTACACCGCTGTATGGGGTTATGAAGCCTTGCTTAAAAATTATTTACGTGATGGGAATAATCATGCAATTCTTATTACAAACAGGGAATTTAGCTATGACAGAAATAATTCGCACGTGATAGAAGATGCGGGGTATTATCGGGATGTAAAGTTTTCGATGATTATGCTTGATAACAAAACAGCTCCGCGAAAAATGGAAAAACTGGTTGAAGAAAATAACGGGAATATCTTGGGCGCGGACGAAAAAACGCTTGCGGATGTGCTTGTGAAACAGGTTCCGCTTGAACAGCAAGACACGAAATATTCGGGGAAGAAAAACTATGTCATTGCCAGCTGGATATTTCTAAGCAAGGTGCTTCCGGTGTTGCTGGTGGTGATTTTGTTTGGGGCGAGAGGGATGTGAGAAGGAGAATGAATGTGAGAATGAGTAGTTGTATTTGACGGGAAGTTTCTGGTAATATTATTGGTGGATGTAAGCACTCTCGCGGCAAGTTGCAAACTTGCGAAAAGGTGGAGAAAAGTTTATCCGGCTTTGCCGGGGTAAACTTTCATCAGCGTTGTTTTATCCGATTTTGCGGGTGTAAACCTTCTTCCTATGATTACAGCATTATTAGATTTTCTTTTTTTGCAAACCCCACATCATTAATTAAGTGTCAATAAATTACAATATCACAGAATTAAAATCAATAGATCTAGGGATATAAATACATAGAATAATCTTCATTTTTGAGTATGGAAATAGGTCGTGTTTTATCAGTTAAAGATATTTTTGGATACATTATTCCTGGCGGAATAATCATGGTATGCCTCCTAATATTAAAAAACTGGATACTAATTTCGGTACACACTGGAGTTATTCAAGAAATAGACCTCTGTTTATTTAATAAATATCCCTTATGGAAGTGGATTATAATAATTATATTATCAGTAGGAATTGGTTTTATTAATGCTGCTGTAATGAAAAACCTATCAATTATTTTAGGACAACTTACAAAAGACAATAGTGAAATCAGTATTCGACTAAGAGATTTTCTCAGAAAAATAAAAATAAAACCCAATGGAATTTCCTCAATAATTAAAGGAATTATTTTTTTTAGTCGAGCTATTAGTTCTACAATAAGAGTTAATGATGTAAAACTAGATAAACATTTAATTTCCTCAATCATTGAAATTGCAATTGAGGATTTACCATTTTATTCCAAATACAGCTCTGTCAACATCAACGAAAAGTCAATTTCATTTAGGGAACGAGAGATTATGGAGAATGATGACTTTATTTATGAATGTAGGGACAGAGTCTATATGAACCATAGAAATGATAATGACTCAGTTTTAATGAAACACTTGGATAGACTTTCAAGTAAAGAACAACTAATGCTAAATTTGGTTATACCCATAATGGTACTCGCATTTATATATATGTTTGGATTTTACAGACATGGTGATTCTTCAGAAATTTGGTTATTGATAGCAATTTTTGTAAGCCTTGTTTCAGGTTTTATATGTAAGTGGGCCCACGGCTACTGGAAAATGAGCTGGGCACAGGAAGTTTATCTTATATACTATTTATCTGTACTTGAAAAACGCAAAAACACCACTATCCAGACATCAGAGTAATACTGCACCAGCTGGATATTTCTAAGCAAGGTGCTTCCGGTGTTGCTGGTGGTGATTTTGTTTGGGGCGAGAGGGGTGTGAGAAGGAGAATGAATGTGAGAATGAGTAGTTGTATTTGACGGGAAGTTTCTGGTAATATTATTGGTGGATGTAAGCACTCTCGCGGCAAGTTGCAAACTTGCGAAAAGGTGGAGATAAGTTTATCCGGCTTTGCCGGTGTAAACTTTCCTCAGCTATGGGTTATCCGGCTTTGCCGGGGTAAACTTTCCTCAGCTGGCGCTTGTCAGCCTTTGCCTGCAGCTACGCTGCATGTGAGTAATTATTCGGTTTCCTGCTGGATGTCAATCATCGGCTTCAGTGCCACCAGCGCAGCGGCAATAGAAGCAACACCTTCAAACGTTAGTGTGAGTTTGTTGTTGGCTTCTTTCATTTTAGCTGCGCGGGGATTGGCCTGAACGAATTTGAGTACAGAAGTAAATGCGTCAGACGAATAGTAGGGTGATTGCTGATTGCTGATGAAGTAGCAAATCATTTTTCCGTTTTTGAGCAGCACTTTTTCGATGCCGATATCCATGGCTATCCAGCGCAGGCGCACCGCATCAATGAGTTCAGTTACCGATTCGGGGACAGGGCCGAAACGGTCGCGGAGCATGCTTTCGAAACGCATGAGGTCGTTGTCGGTCTGGCTGTCATCGAGCTGGCGGTAGAGTGCCAGACGTTCGGTGATGGTTTGCACATAGCCGTCGGGGATGTGAATGCCGAGATCGGTGTCGATTTGTGTATCTTTTACATACACGCCGATGTGGCGGGCGTTTGGATCATCGCGGCGGCGGGTTTTGCGTTGCTGTTCTTCTTCGCGGAAGAGGTCTTTAAACTCGGTTTCCTTAAGTTCCTGAATGGCTTCGTCGAGAATTTTCTGATACATATCAAAACCAATATCGGAGATGAAGCCGCTTTGTTCGCCGCCCAGCAGGTTGCCTGCGCCGCGTATGTCAAGGTCGCGCAGGGCAATGTGGAAGCCGCTGCCGAGGTCGGAAAATTCTTCAATGGCTTTGAGCCTGCGCTGCGCCTCGCTGGTGAGCATAAACGGCGGCGGCGTAAACAGGTAACAGAATGCCTTTCGGTTTGAGCGGCCCACGCGGCCGCGCATCTGGTGCAAATCGCTGAGACCAAACATGTGTGCATCGGTAATAATTATCGTGTTTGCGTTGCTCACATCAAGGCCCGATTCGATAATGGTGGTGGCCACCAGCACATCGTATTCGCCTTCAATGAAATCG
This sequence comes from Bacteroidota bacterium, assembly GCA_020402865.1. Classification (NCBI taxonomy): domain Bacteria; kingdom Pseudomonadati; phylum Bacteroidota; species Bacteroidota bacterium. The sequence continues at coordinate 119,119 of JADBYT010000012.1, forward strand.
ACCATTGCCTGCTCCAGCTTCCCGGCTTCAAGCTGTCCGTGCGCCATTACCACACGTGCATCGGGACAAAGCCGCGAAACCATTCCGGCAATTTCGGGCAGGGTCTGCACGCGGTTATGCACCACAAACACCTGTCCGCCCCGCTGCATTTCATACGAAACTGCATCGCGTATTACCTCTTCATTAAACGTATGCAGCTCGGTTTGCACCGGAAAACGGTTTGGCGGCGGCGTGTTGATCACACTCAGGTCGCGCGCACTCATGAGCGAAAACTGCAGCGTGCGCGGAATAGGCGTAGCCGTGAGCGTAAGCGTATCCACGTTTGTTTTCATGGTCTTGAGCTTATCTTTCACGGCTACACCAAACTTTTGCTCTTCATCAATTACAAGCAAACCAAGATCTTTAAACTTGATATCTTTGCTTGTAAGTGTGTGCGTACCAATGAGAATATCAATTTTCCCTTCGGCCAGTTTCTCAAGCACTTCCTTCTTTTCTTTTGCTGTGCGGAAGCGGTTGAGGTAATCTACTTTGGCCGGAAAATCCTTCAGCCTGTCGCGGAATGTTTTGTAGTGCTGCAATGCAAGAATGGTAGTAGGCACAAGCACAGCCACCTGCTTACTGTCGCACACGGCTTTAAACGCGGCGCGAATAGCCACCTCTGTTTTCCCAAATCCCACATCACCACACACAAGTCTGTCCATCGGCGCATCGCTTTCCATATCGCGTTTTACGTCCTGCGTAGCTTTAAGCTGGTCGGGCGTATCTTCATAAATGAATGAAGCCTCAAGCTCGTTCTGCAAATAATTGTCCTGCTGAAACGCGTGCCCCACCTGCGCTTTACGTGATGCGTAGAGTTTGATAAGATCGAAGGCTATTTCCTTCACCTTCGTCTTTGTTTTCTGCTTGAGGTTCTGCCACGAAGCCGAGCCGATTTTATCAATGCGCGGCACCTCGCCTTCTTTACCGGCGTATTTCGCAATGCGGTGCAGCGAATGGATACTCACGTAAAGCACATCGTTATCGCGGTACATGAGGCGTATGGCTTCCTGTACTTTGCCGTTCACCTCCATTTTTTCAAGACCGGCAAAACGCCCCACGCCGTGGTCGATGTGAGTTACGTAATCGCCGGGCTGCAGGCCGCGCAGTTCTTTGAGCGTCATGGCTTCTTTCTTGCGCTGATAGCCGTCGCGCAGGCGGAAGCGGTGGTAACGTTCAAAGATCTGGTGATCGGTAAAGCAGGCTATTTTCAGCTTGTGATCGATAAAGCCTTCGTGAATGGAAGCCACAAGCGGCGTGTAATCAATACGCCGGCCAATATCGTCGAAGATGGCGCGGATGCGTTCGGCCTGCTTGGCGTTATCGGCAAAGATCAGGTTGCGGTAGCCGTTGGTGGTGTGTTTGGAAAGTGTTTGCGTGAGCAGGTCGAAGTTTTTATTGAATGCCGGCTGCGGCACAACGGTAAACGTTAAGCTGTGTGAAGCCTTGAGGGCAAAGCGATTTCCGAACTCTACGGCCGTAAGCTTTTCGAGTGAACGGCGAAAATCGTCGGCACCAATGTATTGCTCTTCGGGCGAAAGCCTGCGCACGGTGCTGCCTTCCACTTCGGTGCTGAAAATTTTCTGCGCCTGTTCAAACTCTTTCTGGATAAGCCCTTCGGCCTGCTCAATATCCATGAGCCACAACGCCTGGCTGAATTTTCCGTTGCCTGCCGAGATGAAGTAATCGAAAAACGATTCACGGCTTTCGGCCAGCAGCTTACCCTGCACGTTGGGAATAATGGTAAGGCGGTCGAGATTTTTTAACGAAAGCTGCGTGAGCGGGTCAAAGGTGCGGATGGAATCTACTTCATCGCCAAAAAATTCGATGCGGTACGGATGTTCGTTGGCAAAGGAAAACACATCCACAATGCCTCCGCGTACCGCATATTGCCCGGCTTCATACACATAATCCACATGCTCAAAGCCGTATTCAAAAAGCAGATCGGTGACAAACGCAATCGACACTTTTTCGCTGCGTTTGAGTTCGAGTGTATTTTTGGCGAGGAGTTGCCGTGTCACCACTTTTTCCGACAGCGCCTGCGGATACGTAACCACTACTGCACGCCCGTCGCGGCGTATGCGGTCGAGCACTTCGGCTCGCAGCAGTACATTGGCATTGTCGGTTTCTTCAATCTGGTAAGGCCGGCGGTACGAAGCAGGAAAGAACACGAGCGGAATTTCCAGCTTTTCGTCGCCTGCTTCATTGGTGGTGGTGAGCAGTGTTTCGAGGTCGTTCAGGAAATACGCGGCAGCTTCTTTATCGGGCAGCACAAACATGTGCGAGAGCGGTGTTTCACGCATCACTGCTGCCGCAATAACCGCCGGCAACGAGCCCGCCAGTCCGCGTAAATGCACACGTGCAGGTTGTGTTTCGCCAAAAGCGGCAGTAAGTTCGCGCACCTGTGTATCGGCGGCATATTGCTGTTGTAATTCCTGTAACGTCACCTTACCTTACTTTTAATTGTAGCTGCAAAACAGCAAAAGCCCGAAAGCACGTTTGCTCCGTTTCGGAATGAAACGGAGTGTTGCGGCCTGTGGCTGAACTGAAATTGCGTGGCAAAGGTAAGGGTTTGCGGGATTCTCAAATGGTCCCCCGCATTAATCATAAGCTGCACAACATTAAATTAACTCAGGCATTTTCATTGCTGCGAATTTCCATCAACTCACCTATCCTGCTTTCTACACTCACACGCCACACTTCCGTAGTTTCATACATTTTCACTTCATACCTGAAAAACGTATTATCGTCCGCATCGTCCTGAAATAAGCTGCTTACTGAAATAATTTGTTCTGACTTCCTGCCTTTTTCAAAATACTGTTTACACGCCGTGTTATTTTTATAAGGCAAAAAGGGCTTTTGCAGAAAATACACCAGTAATCCGTCCCCGCCAATCACTGCAAACTTTTCATCGCGTGAAATCAGCGCACAGGAAGGGTCTCCGTAAAAATGACCAAGAAATTTTGTAGCCCGTTGTGCTGTTTTAAAATCAAGAAATGCGCTTTCATATTCGTGTGTCACGAGATAGTTTTCACTTTCGGCAAGTATGTTATCGCGTTCCCCCATCAAAACCGCACACCCATCACCAGAATATCATCCACCTGCTCATTCGCACCCATCCACGCTTTCAGTTCCTCATCCATCTTCGCATTCTGAATATTCATTGGTTGCGAATGTATTGTGCTGAGTAAAGTTTTAAAACGCGAATACAAATACTTCTTCCCTTTTTCGCCTCCAAACTGATCGGGATAGCCGTCGGTGAAAAGGTAAATGGCGTCGCCGGGGGCGATGTCGATTGTGGTTTCGGTGAAGGGATGGAGTACATCGCCGTAAGCGCCGATGGGTTGTGCGTTGGTTTTGTATTCGGTGAGTGAGCCTGCGCGGAAATGATAAAGCGGATTGTTTGCGCCGCTGAAGATGAGTTTACCGGTGTGGCGTTCCCAGCAGCAGAGCACCATGTCCATGCCGTCGCGGTTTTCGGAATCGGCGCCGCGCTGGCGCAGGGCAAGCATAAGTTTATCGCGCAGGGTGTTGAGGATGTGTGCGGGCGAAGGCGTTTCTTCTTCGTTGAGAATTTCGTGCAGGAGTGAGTTACCGATGATGCTCATGAATGCGCCCGGCACGCCATGCCCGGTGCAGTCGATGGCGGCAAAATAAATACGGTCGCCTTTGGGGAAATGCCAGTAGAAATCGCCGCTCACCACATCGCGCGGACGGAAGAACACGAAATGATCGGTGAATGTTTTGGCGAGTTCCTTGGCCTCGGGCAGCATGGCGGTTTGAATACGGCGTGCGTAGTTGATACTGTCTTTAATGTCTTTGTAGGCCACCGAAAGCTGGTCGTTGGCCACGCGCAACTCGGCAGTACGTTCCTGCACGCGGTCTTCGAGCACTTTTTTCTCGCGCTGCAAGCGTGCGGTGCGCGTGCGGATAAATGCATAAATGCCGGCCACACTCAGCAAGGCCATGAGGGCAATGAACCACCATGTTTTCCAGAACGGCGGGCGAATGGAAAACGGATAGCTGAATACCACATTGCTCCACACGCCGTCGCGGTTTTGTGCTTTTACCACAAAACGGTAATCGCGGCCGGGCGGAATGTTGGTGTACACTGCTTCGTTGCCTGTAGTAAGCGGCGACCAGTTATCATCAAGCCCTTCGAGCATAAACTGATAGCGCACATTGTCGGTGCTGAGCGCCTGAAAGTCGAACGTAAGGTGATTATCGCGGTAGCTGAATACGGGATTGAGCGGGTAACCTTTTAACGGATCTGGCGTGAGGCCGAGTTTGGCCCAGTCGGCCGGCTGATAAAACAAACGAATGCCGTTGAGCACAACTGCCGGCGGGTTGGTATTTGGAAAATCAAGGCGCTGATTCCAGCGGGCAAGTCCTTCGCCTGTTCCCATCCACACCAATCCGTTTTTATCTTCAAACAAGGCATTCTGGCTTACTTCCGGGCTTCTCATTCCGTCGCCGGTACCAATAAATTTAAGCTTCGACACTGTAAATCCGCCTCCGAAAGCAAGCACATTGATGCCTTTATCTGTACCCACCCAAAGCTGACCTTTGCTGTCGGTTAAAAGCGCATAAATCAGGTCGGAGCAAAGCCCTTGGGCCGAACTGATTACCGTAAACCGGCCACCGCTGAAACAGGAAATTCCGTTATCGCTGGTACCGAAATACAAACTGCCACCGGCACCGGTTGTTGCAGACCAGACGGTGTTATCGCCAAGCCCTTCCTTTTCGGTAAATGGGGTGGTTTTGCCATCAGGGGCAAAACGAATTACGCCCTGCTGCAGCGTGCCTATCCAGATATTTCCGGCATTGTCTTCGCACATTGAAAGCAGGTTGTTTGTTGGCAATCCGGTGCTGTCGGTAAAACGGCGGAACTGGTCTTTCTGTTCGCTGGCGGGAAACACGGCCAAACCGTTTCCGTATGAAATTACCCAGACATTCCCGCTTCTGTCGCAGTGAATACGAGGTATGGTGCGTGTGGCAAAGTAAGTGTTATAGGTAGCTGTTTCGGGAAGTTTTTCCCATTTGCCGTTTTGCCAGCCAAGTACCACAAAACCTTCGGGCTGGTTTTCGCAACCCACCCAAAGACGGCCTTTACGGTCTTCGCAGATCGCAGTAACCGAATGTCCGTTGAGTTCGGGAATATCTACCGGCACCATTTTGTTTTCTATAATTTGCAGCAAGCCGCCATTGGACACACCAGCCAGCTGATTGCCCCGGCTGTCGGTAAAAAAAGCCGTAACCACTTTTCGCGGCAGCCCTTCCTTGTCGGTATAATGCACAATGGCTTCGTTACGGAACAAACAAAGTCCGGCTGTAGTGCCAATCCAGATGTTGCCTTCCGCATCTTCAATAAGCGAAAGGATATTGTTTGAAGGCAGTCCGTTTGCTTCGGTGTAAAGAAAAGAGCCTGCTGCATTGTATTTGTAGAGGCCGGTTTTGGCGGCTATCCAGTAATTGCCGTGGTGGTCTTCCACCATGCCTGAAATGAGCCCGCCTTCAATTTCGGGCACGGCAAGATGCCGCGCCTTACCGTTTTTTCCCAAAATATCAATGCCTTTGGATACCGATGCCAGCCACACTTCTCCTTTCGAATCGGCCAGAATGGAGTAATAGGAAGTAGCCGTTAATCCGTTATCTGCATTGTAGTTGGTAAACGTTTTCCCGTCGAAACTGAATACCCCTTTCCCACGCGACCCAAGCCACACAAGCCCCTTCTGATCAATTGTACCTTTCAGCAGGTGTGAGGCCGGAAGTCCGTTTTTTTCATTGAACACATCAAAATCCTTCCCGTTAAACCGGGCCAGTCCGCCACCAAAAGTAGTCACAAGCATATTCCCCGCCTTGTCGGGAAAAACAGCATATACGGTATTGTGCGGCAGTGCCTTCGGATTTTTTTTGTCTTTATCCTCCTGAAAAACAGTGAACCCTGTTCCGTCATATTTTGCTACACCAAAACCATAGGTGGCAATCCAGATATTCCCCTTCCCGTCTTCCGAAATGGAGGTAATGTCGTTCCCGGGTAATCCGTTTTTCTCCGTAAAATTTACAAAATGTTTACCATCAAAACGGCTCACACCACCCTGGGTTCCGAACCAAAGATAGCCGCGACTGTCGCGGAAAATGGTCTTTACAATGGAATGCACAAGACCATCGCGGGTGCCATACAGTTTAAAATTATATTGCTGGGCATAAACCGGCCATGCGGCTAACAAAGCCACACACAGCATTAAGCGACGAAAAAGGGGAATTACAGGCATTGCCACAAATGTATAAGATTGACACGAACCATAAAACCCTGATTCAGTTTGGTTGGCTGCTTGAGAAAATTACGGCTGTAACCTGATTTTTTATCACAAAATCATTATAAAAATGCGGCTTAAAACAGGATCAATAAGCCTGAAAAGCCTATTTTAGTATTGAATTCCCAGACCTCAGAACCGTTTCCAGAAAAAATTACTGCATGAATAAAATAGTTACCCGTCTCTGCATTGTGTTTTTTGTGCTTGTATCACATGCGGGCTACGCACAAACACCTTCTTCAAATATTCAATTTGCATCGCTGGGCACTACCAGTTACAATATTAACTGGACATCCGGCACCGGTGTGGGCCGTATTGCGGTGTTGCGTGCCTCATCAAGCAGCATTGCTTTTCCGGTTGATAATACGGTGTACACAAACAGTTCTACGTTTGGTTCTGGTTCCAATCTGGGCAATGCGAACTATGTAATTTATAAAGGCACAGGTTCTTCCATTACGGTTTCGGGTCTTACGCCGTTTACCAACTACACTGTGACCATCTTTGAGTACAGCGGCTCGGCGGCGGTGCCAAACTACAATACACTATCATACGCCTCCGCTTCGCGCTACACGCTTGAAACATCGCCTACCACATCGCCGTCAGCACTTACGGCGTCAAGCATCAGTTCTTCTTCAGCGGCTTTAAGCTGGACAAACGGCAACGGTTCCTACACGCTTACCACGCTGCAGGCCGGCTCCACAAACAGCAACCTGCCGGTTGACGGCACTGTGTACGGATCGAGTTCAACTTATGGTAACGGAGCCACAGTGGGTTCCTCTGCTCCGTATTCCTACGTGGTTTTTAATGCGGCTTCGTCGTCGCTTACGGTAAGCGGCCTTTCTCCGTCAACCGATTACACGGCGGCGGCATTTGCATTCAGCGGTTTGCTGGGTGCGCAGAATTACCGCACCATTTCGTACCCCACCGAAAGTTTCACCACGCTTGCCAACCAGCCTACGGCCAATGCATCAAACCTGCGCTTCAAGGATATTGAAGATGATGCCATGACCATCAGCTGGCTGAATACGCCTACCTCATCGGGCGGCGGCACATCTCATCTTGTGCTCATGAGTACGTCTAGCACGGTTGACTTACCGGTTGACGGGACGCTTTACACGGCAAGTAGCAACTTTGGTTCGGGCTCGCTTATCGGGCAGAGTTATGTGGTGTATGCCGGATCGGGCAATGCTTTCCGTGTGCAGAACCTGAGCATGGAAACACAGTATTACATCCGCGTGTTTGAATACAACGGAAGCACCGGCACATTCAATCCCACGGCCAATTACCTTACCTCCACCTATCTCAGCGGCCAGCAGTATTCAAACACCACGCATCCGGGCAACACCTTGTCGAACATGACATTTACGGCCAACACAGGCAATGCGGTAACGGTAAACTGGACCGGCAGCCCCGGCCAGGCCAAAATTGTAACTGCCCGCGCAGGCCGTCGTCCTACGGCAATAGCCTTTGACGGAGTGAACGACCATGTGCTTGTGCCTTACAATTCAGTATTGCAGCCAAGTTCGGAAGTAACGCTTGAATGCTGGGTAAACCGCAGCAACTGGGCCACAGGCACAACCAATTCAGAATACTTTGCCGGCAATGCCGAAACCGGCGGCTACTGCATTCTGCAATTAGGCACTACGATATATGCATATACTTACCGCAACAATGCCTGGGGATTTACCGCATACAATGTAGCACACCTCTCGCCCGGCTGGCACCATTTTGCGGTAACCTACGACGGGCGCTACATACGCGGGTATGTGGACGGTGCAATTTATGGCGAGAATGATGCCGGCGCTAATTATCCGATTGGCTACACCAATTCAAACGCCTTTGTAATTGGTGCCGATGCCGGAACTGCCAGCACGGTAAGCAACGGTTACACCACGGCACAAATTGATGAGGTGCGGGTGTGGGACAACGGCCAGAGCGAGTTTTTGCTGAACTACTTCATGAATACATCGCTGCTGGGCAACGAAGCCAACCTCATCGGCTACTGGAAGCTGGACGATGGCAGTGCTGCCACATCCACTGCGCTCAACAGCGATGCTACCGGCGGAAGCGCACTTAACGGTACGCTTACCAACATGGTTACCACTGCCGCCACAAACTACACCGCAAGCGGAGGATGGGTCTATTCCGCATCGCCGGTAAATGCTCCGGTTGATTTTGCCACCTACGGCGCAAACAGCAACATTACAAACACACCGGCACAGTCTGTGGCGTTGCAAACACTCTCCGTACTCAATGCGGCATCGGGCACGCAAACCGTAACCGTGAGCGGACTAACACCGGGCACCTGGTACAATTTCAATGTGTATGATTACGACTTTGCAGTTGTAAATTCAAACAACCTTTATAACTACATCCCGCAATACGTACTTTCGGGCGAAGTGCAAACGGGCAGCTTAACGCCCACTGTTTCGTCCATAGCCCCCACATCGGGGCCAATTGGCACAACGGTAACAATTAACGGCACCAATTTCAGCACCACACTCACAAACAATGTAGTGTACTTTGGTGCGGTAAGAGCTACAGTACTTACAGCCAGCAGCACGCAGCTTACAGTAACAGTGCCTTTCGGTACACAGTTTGTGCCGGTTACGGTTTCTGTAAATGGCCTTACTGCCGCAGCGCCGCGCGAGTTTAATGTGACTTCGGTTTGCGCGGCTACCATCAACACTTCTTCATTTGGCATTTCATCCATCAACGCATCAAGCGCAGCTTACGAGCACCGGCAGCTTGATGTAAACAACGATGGCCGTCCGGATGTGGTGTATAATTTATTCAGCAGCGACGTGGTAGCTGTGAGCCGTGGCAATTCAATTAATGGTACCAATCCGCCCACGTTTAACACCGCGCTCAACTACACCACTTCCGAAAACCCATACGGAATGGAAATTGCCGATGTGGATATGGATGGAAGACCGGATGTGATTTCGTCGAACTCAAGCGGCGGTAAAATTTCTATTCATCGTGTGGCTTCAAACGGATCGCTGTTTATTCCGCCCATTGAAATACCCATTCCGTTCAGCAACCCGTCGGTAGTGCGGGCGGGTGATCTGGATGGTGACGGAAAAACAGATCTTGTGATCGGTTATTTTTCGGGAAGCAATATTACCGTGCTTCGCAATACCGGTTCGTTTGGTATGGTAAGTTTTGATCCTGCGGTGAATATTAACGTGGGCGCAATAAATCCGTCGAGTATTTATGTGCGTGATCTGGATGGAAACGGCAAGGCGGATATAGCCATTGGTTCGTACAACAGCGCAAACTTTTATACACTGCGCAATACAAGTGTGTCTGTAGGTTCAATTACGTTTGCAGCAATACAAACATTCTCTGCATCAACCGGCACCGTACAAAATATGGCACATGGCGATTTCAATATTGATGGCAGGCCCGATATGGTACTGGCCATGTCTGACAACCGTGTGCGGATATTCAACAACACATCTACCTCAGGCACAATCAGCTTTACACTGGCTACCACACTCACTTCGCTTTCGTCGTTTTCGTACTCGCCCATTTGCAACGATCTTGATGGCGACGGCCGCACGGATTTGGTGCTGGGCTATGTAAATACGCCTGAAATATCAATATGGGAAGCAACGGGCTCGTTCGGATTTGGTACACGTGTTGACTTTACGCCGCCCAACGGCACCGCATCGCTCAACGTAAGTGTGGGCGACTTTAATGCCGACGGGCGTCCGGATATTGCAGCCAGCGCGGTAGGTAATTTCATAAACATACTTACCAATACCATGAATGCGCTGGATCCCGAGCCTTCCACGGCGGCTTCCAACGTATCGGTATCGGGCATCACACAAACCAGCATGACGGTGAACTTTACGGCCGGCACCGGAGCCAACCGTCTGGTACTTGCCCGACAGGGAAGTGCAGTAACGAGCTTCCCGGTTGACGGAAACGGCTATACCGCCAACGCCACATTCGGTTCAGGCTCTGATTTGGGCGGCGGCACGTTTGTAGTATATAACGGCAACAGCAACTCGGTTACCATTACCGGCCTGCAGTCGAACACGCTTTATTACTTTTCTGTGGTTGAGTACAATGGTTCGAGTTGTACTTCAAACTACATGAGTACGCCAATTACAGCAAACAACCAGACGCTCAACACGCCGCCTACACTGAGCAGCATAAGCAACCCGGCAGCCATTTGCCGCAACTCGGGCCTGCAAACCGTAAACCTGAGCGGCATTGGCACAGGCTCGGTGAGTGAAACACAAACACTGAGCATCACCGCTACGTCAAACAACACCGCACTCATTCCCAACCCTACAGTCACTTACACCTCGCCCAACGCTACCGGCTCGCTTTCCTATACTCCGGTAACCAACGCCACAGGCACAGCCACCATTACGGTAACGGTAAACGACGGCGCCAGCAACAACAACACCTTTCAGCGCACCTTTGTGGTTACTGTAAACCAGCCGCCATCAACAGCCAACGCCGGGGTAACACAGTACATTTGTGCCAACGTGGCAAACCTTTCGGCCAACACGCCCGGCACCGGCACCGGCACGTGGTCAATCTTCTCTACCACCAACCCGGCCATAACCGTTGGCAATATCGGTAACGTAAACTCGCCCACCACCACACTCAGTGGTCTCAACACAAACGATAACGTGGTGCTTGCATGGACTATTTCCAATGCCCCCTGTGCTGCCTCGATTGATACGGTAACCATACGTCGTATTGCCTGCACGCTTCAGGCCAACTTTACCTGGTCGCCAACCACGCTGTGTGCATTAAACGCGTCAACCACAAACCAGATTTCATTCACCAACACTTCGGTAACTGCCAACCCAAGCCCGACGTGGACTTACAACTGGACTTTTGCAGGCCCCACCACACCCTCGCCTGCATCATCCACACAAGCCAACCCATCAAACATCACCTTTACCGGGCCGGGTTCATTTACAGTTACCCTCACTGCCAACGATGGCAGTGGTAACAGTGTATCCACACAAACCATCACCATAAATCCGTATCCGGCCACACCCGGAAGCATTACCGGACCTACATCGGTTTGTCAGGGTCAAACCAACGTGCCGTTTTCGGTAGTTCCGGTGGCTAATGCCACTACCTACAACTGGTCGCTGCCATCAGGAGCTACCATTGTGAGCGGAACGGGTACAAGTTCCATTCTGGTTAACTTCTCCAACTCGGCCACATCAAACTTCATTACCGTTAATGGTGTAAACAGTTGCGGCAACGGCGTATCGTCGGCACCGCTCAGTGTAACTGTGCTTCCGCTGCCTGCGGCCACCACGGTGGTTTCGGGGCCCACCTCAGTTTGTCAGGGACAAAACAATGTGGTGTTTGCCACATCAGCTGTAGCCAACGCCACGGGTTACACATGGACATTACCCGTGGGAGCTACTATTGTAAGCGGCAACAACACCAACAGCATTACGGTTAACTTCTCTACCGCCGCGCAATCGGGACCGGTGAATGTGGTGGCAACCAACAGTTGCGGCAGCGGCACCTCATCGGTAAACTTTAACCTTACGGTGAATCCGGTGCCGGGGGCTGCGGGTGTAATTACCAGTAATACGGCCGCAAGTGTGTGCCAGGGTGCAACGGGCGTAACCTACACGGTGCCCGCCATTGCAAGTGCCACCAGCTACAACTGGACTTTGCCTTCGGGCGCTACCATTGTAAGCGGCAACGGCACCAACAGCATTACGGTTGATTACAACAACCTGGCTGCTTCGGGCAACGTTACGGTGGCTGGTGTAAACAGCTGCGGCACGGGTGCCTCATCGTCGTTTGCGGTGACCACCAATCCGCTGCCGGGCAATGCAGGCGCAATACTTGGTACAGACACGGTGTGTCAGGGCCAGTTCAGTGTGAGCTATTTTGTAAGCAGCATTCCCAACGCATCAAGCTATGTGTGGACATTGCCGCCGGGTGCAAGCATAGTAAGCGGACAAGGGACCAACAGCATTACAGTTGATTTCTCGGCCTCGGCACAATCAGGACAGGTTACAGTAGCTGCTCAAAACGGCTGCGGCCTTGGCGTGGCTTCTGCGCCGCTTGGCGTAGTGGTGAATCCGCTGCCCGCCACACCCTCGAACATAGTTGGCAGCAGCACGGTTTGTCAGGGACAAAGCAGTGTGGTGTACAGCATTCTTCCGCTGGCCAATGCCACGGGTTATGTATGGACATTGCCTCCGGGCGCAACCATTGTAAGCGGCAACAACACCAACGCCATTACGGTTGATTTTTCTGAAACAGCGGTATCTGGTCCTGTACTGGTGTATGGCACCAATGCCTGCGGCAACGGACAATCGTCAGACACGCTTGTACTTACCGTAAATCCGCTGCCTGATGCAGCGGGAAACATCAGCGGCACTGCACTGGTGAACATCTGCCCCACGGCCACAGGCATCAGTTACAGCGTACCTGCTATTGCCAATGCAACATCGTATGTATGGACACTGCCCGCCGGCGCCACCATTGCCAGCGGCAACAACACCAGTGCCATTACTGTTGACTTTGCAGCAAACGCACAGCCGGGAGCGATTATGGTATATGGTCAGAATGCCTGCGGCAATGGCGACACGGCGATACTCAGCATCAGTTTTGCGCAGGTAACGCCTTCGGATATTTGTTTAGTAACTGTTGACTCCAACTCGCAATACAACCGCGTGGTGTGGGAAAAGCCGGTGGCCACAGATATTGACTCGTTCTACATTTTCCGTGAACTTACGGCCAACAACTATGTGCAGGTGGGTGCCGTGGATTATGACTCACTGAGTGTATTCATCGACTCGGTTTACACACCGCTGGCCAACCCGAACGTAACCTATCACCGATACAAAATTGCTTCGGTTGACTCATGCGGAAACCAGAGTACGCAAAGTGTCCATCACCGCACATTGTTCCTGCAATCAAACGTAGGTATTGGCGGTGTGGTAAACCTGAGCTGGAGCCAGTACGAAGGTGCAGTGGTGAGTTTCTACCGCATTCTGCGCGACAGTACCAATGCCGGGCAGTGGGAAGTAATTGACTCGGTATCGGGCAACAATACGCTTTACACCGATCCTACTCCGCCTATTTCGGCTTCTGTTACCAACATCCGCTACAAACTGCAAACCGTGTGGCTGGTTAGCTGTAATCCGACCCGCAACATTGTAACCTCAGAATCGAACCTGGGCGATGTGCCCCGGGCATTGATTTCGGTAGCTGAGTTTGAACTGGGCGGACAGGTATTTGCCTACCCGAATCCGTCGGACGGAAATGTGACTGTAACCTGTCCGTATTCCGAAACCGGCTACCGTATTGCGGTGTATGATGCCCCGGGCCGATTGGTTTACACACAGGATGTGGAAAGCCGCAACCTGAGCCGCGGGCAGAACCGTATTGATTTGCCGCTTGGTGGCCTGGCCTCAGGTACCTACTTCCTTGTGATGCAGGATGCCGGGGGGCGTTCGGCGCGGCTGAAGCTGGTGATACAACAGTAATTGAGATACCTTTTACAAACGCGGCAGCCACACACTGCCGCGTTTGTGTTTTTGCCGCTTACCTTTGCCTGCAAGCCCATGTGTTACAAAGTAGCCAACAAAGCCACCGCCGCGCAGCTCAGCACCGAGCTGGATGCCGAGTTTGACGAAGCCGAAAAATGGCAGCCCGAAACGGAGCTGAGCGGCTTTGCGCATCCGGCTTTGCCTGTACTTACAGATGGCCAAACGCGCAAACTTGAACTTATGCGCTGGGGCTTGATTCCGCACTGGGCAAGCAGCCTTTCGCAGGCTGAAGCACTGCGTAATCAAACACTGAATGCGCGGGCTGAAACGATGCTTGAAAAGCCCTCGTTTCGTGATGTGGCGCTTACACAGCGTTGTATAATACCCGTTACCGGCTTTTATGAATGGCAAACCAGCGGCCGCACCAAAACGCCCTATTTTCTGCAACCCGCCTCCGGAAACTTCTTTCTGCTGGGCGGTTTGTACAGTACGTGGGCACACCGCGAAACCGGAGAACTCATCCGTTCGTTTTCTATTGTTACCGTGCCCGCCAATGCCCTCATGGCCGAAATACACAACACCAAACAACGAATGCCCCTCATTCTAACGCCCGAAACGACCGGTGCATGGACTAATCCCGGTTTAGCGGCCAACAGCCTACCACAACTTTGCGTGCCCTGTTCCGAGGCGTTGATGCGGGCTGAAAATCTGAATGGCGACACACAAATAAGCCTTTTTTAAGACGGCATACTCGAACTGGCACCATTTTCGTTGTACATTAGTATGATGCGACTAATTGCCCTGCTGCTTATTACTGCTTTGCTTCCCTTTGTTTCGGGTTGCAATAAAGATGTGCCGCCCAAAATTTATCTGAAAACCGAAGGCACCTATGTGTCGGCAGACCTTGTGGTAACACCGGGCAGCAGTTTTACGGTGGGCAGCATAGCCGAAAAAACCAAAGACGAACTGAGCGCATTTTATGTGGAAGTAGCCTACGACGGTTCGAGCGCAGGCAGACTGGTTGACCGCTGGTTTATACACCCTGATTTTCGTTCGCGGTATGAAAAGGATTATGTGGTAACCGTGCGCAGCACACCCGGCCGCGAACGCTGGATTTTTAATGTGAATGATGAAGATGGCCGTATTTCGCGGCGCGAGATACGGGTAACGGTGCAGCCGTAGTGGTGGGCGGTGGCTTCGACAAGCTCAGGAATCGGTGGCTTCGACAAGCTCAGCCACCGCGACATGATCAGCCACCGGAATTCGATCAACTATTCCCGCAAAAAAGCCAGCAGATTCGATCTCCGCAGGCTTGCGTGCTCTCAGCCACCTCTACAAGTTCAGTCTCCACGACAACCTTACAAGACAAGCCTCCGCTTGTGAAATATGCAAAAACGGTGGCTGTTTCTCCGCTTCAGATGCGGGTTACAGCCACCGTTTTATTTATGGGTGATATTTTACAGCGGAATGTTACCGTGCTTTTTGGGCGGAAGTTTATCGGCCTTGTTCTGCAGCATGGCGAACGCGCGGATGAGTTTTTCGCGTGTTTGCGAAGGCTCGATTACTTCGTCCACATAGCCACGCTCGGCGGCGCGGTAGGGATTGGCAAACATTTCGGTGTATTCGGTTTCTTTTTCTTTCCACTTGGCGGCAGCATCTTCGGCAGCGGCGATTTCGTTTTTGAAGATGATTTCGGCTGCGCCTTTTGCACCCATTACGGCAATTTCGGCCGTGGGCCAGGCGTAGTTCATATCGGCGCCAATGTGTTTGGAGTTCATTACGTCATACGCCCCGCCGTAGGCTTTGCGTGTGATTACGGTAATGCGCGGCACGGTGGCTTCGCAGAATGCGTAAAGCAGTTTGGCTCCGTTGGTAATAATGGCATTCCACTCCTGATCGGTTCCCGGCAGGAAGCCCGGCACATCTTCAAACACGAGCAGGGGAATATTGAACGAATCGCAGAAACGGACAAAGCGCGCGGCTTTGGTGGATGCATGAATATCGAGCACACCGGCCAGCACGGCAGGCTGGTTGGCCACAATGCCAATGCTGCGTCCGGCAAGACGCGCAAAGCCCACCACGATGTTCTCGGCAAAGTGCTTGTGCACTTCGAGGAAGCTGTCGGCATCAATTACCTCGGCAATTACTTCACGAATATCGTAAGGCTGGTTGGGATTGGCGGGAATGATGCCGTTGAGCACTTCGCGCTTTTCGTTGCCGCTTTCATAAGGTACAAAAGGCGCTTCTTCCTCGCAGTTTTGCGGCATGTAGCTGAGCAGCGCGCGGATGTGCTGAATGCAGGCAATTTCGTTTTCGCAGGCAAAATGGGTAACGCCTGATTTGGAGGCGTGTGTCATGGCGCCGCCAAGTTCCTCAGAAGTCACTTCCTCGTGCGTAACCGTTTTTACCACATTGGGACCGGTTACAAACATGTAGGAAGTATTCTCGACCATGAGAATAAAATCGGTAATGGCCGGCGAATATACTGCACCACCCGCGCAAGGGCCCATGATGGCCGAAAGCTGCGGAATAACGCCCGAAGCGAGTGTGTTGCGGTAAAAAATATCGGCATAACCGCCCAGCGATACGACGCCTTCCTGAATGCGCGCTCCGCCCGAATCGTTGAGGCCGATGACCGGGGCGCCGTTTTTCATGGCGAGATCCATGATGCGGCAGATTTTTTCGGCATGTGTTTCGGAAAGCGAGCCGCCAAAGACGGTAAAGTCCTGCGAAAACACATATACCAGACGGCCGTTTACGTTGCCGTAGCCGGTTACCACACCATCGCCAAGGTACTTTTCTTTATCAAGGCCGAAATCGGTGGCGCGATGCGTTACGAGCATGCCAATTTCTTCGAAAGTGCCTTCGTCGAGCAGGAAGTGAAGACGTTCACGTGCGGTGAGTTTGCCTTTTTTATGCTGGGCATCAATGCGTTTTTGTCCGCCGCCAAGCATGGCCTGTTCGGTTTTTTCGCGGAGCGTGTTGAGTTTATCAGTCATTGCGGGTTTGCGAATGTAAAATGTAATCGGGGGTTAAAAGTACGAAATCGGCGGCAAGGCGGTGTTAAAAACGGTGTAAAGTAGGAAGCACGCGCAGCGCGGGCGGCAGCGCGTGAGCGATTGGAGCGGTTACCCCGCCTGAGCAGGATGTTTATTTGTGCAGTATGGCGGAGTAATAGCGGAAAGCGCGGCCCCGCTTTTTTTGCGGGGACACGCCCTGATTTTTTTTGTTAGTGTTTTTTTGGGGTACGAATAAGGGTGGGAGTATGAATCAAGTCTGGAGACTTGATTAAGGGGAGCGGAAAGTTTATTCGGCTTTGCCGAAGAAAACTTTCCGCAGCACCGTTGCGGGGCGCGATGCCTCGCGCCCTTACGGGAATCTGACATTGTTGCGGGGCGTGGTGCCTCGCGCCCTTACAGCATGACGATACGGTGGGAGATGGCGTAGAGTACAAGCCCCACGCGGCTGCGTACGTCGAGCTTATCGAAAAGTGCTTCGCGGTGACCGTCAACGGTGCGGATGCTGAGGTTCATGCGGTCGGCAATTTCCTTGTAGGTGAGTTCGGAGCAGGCGTATTTGAGAAATTCAAGTTCGCGGGGGGTGAGGCCTTTTTCTTTGGCCAGTGCTTCGGGCGTACGGTCGTGCGTGATGGCATTGACGAGATGCGAAGTGACCATTTCGGAATAATACACGCCGCGTTCGCAAAGTGTATCGAGCGCAATGCGAAGCTCGTCGGGCTGGGCATCTTTAAGCACATAGCCACGCGCGCCGGCACGGATCATGCGCACCACAGATTCCTCGTCGTTGTGCATGGATACGGCGAGCACTTTTACGTCTTCATATTTTTCGCGCAGGCGTGCGGCGGTTTCAAAGCCATCCATGCCGGGCATATTAATATCGAGCAGCACCACATCGGGAATATTGCGGGGCGATGAAAAACGGTCGAGCAGATCGCGGCCGCTGTGTACCTGATAGAGCACTTCGTACCGGTCAAAACGGCCAACAAGTTCGGCCAGGGCGCTGCTGAAAAGTTTGTGATCGTCAACAATAACTACGGAGCGGTGAGACATGGCAGGGGGAGTTTGGGAATATGCAAAATGTATTAAGGCACAGGCAAGTTAATGATTACTACTGTTCCCTGCGTGGGTGCCGGGTGATAAGTAACCGTGGCACCAATTAACCCGGCACGGCGCAGGAGGTTTTGTGTGCCGCTTCCTTTAGTCGGCTGTGCGGGCATTCCGTTGCCATTGTCGGTGATGGAAATGAGCAATGTGTGTTGTTTTTGTTCGATGCACACACCGATGTGGTTGCCACCGGAGTGGCGGATGGCGTTTTGCAGCAGTTCCTGCGCCATGCGGCAGAGAATGAGCGAAGTATCGGGCGGAAGTTCGGGAATAGTGCCGTTTTGTGTGAATGCGGCGGTAAACACGCCACTGCGCGAGATGCGTTCGGTTTCGGTACGCAGATTTTCGGTGATGGACTGGCGCAGGAGATAGTCGTTGTTGATGGCGTGCGAGAGTGAACGCAAATCGGCAATGGCGCGGCCGGTTATTTCGTTGGCTTCGGTGAGGCGGCTGCGGTGCGATGTATCAGTAAGCTGATCGATGAGGCCGCTCTGGTAAAGCCGCACCACCGAGAGCAGCTGGCCCACGTTGTCGTGAATTTCGGAGGCAATCTGCCGCTGCGTTTCTTCCTGCACTTCGAGCCGGGCCAGCTGAATTTCCTGCTCAAACCGCGAGAGCAGCAGTTCTTTTTCGCGGCTGAACTGCTGCTGGCGGCGACGGTAAAAAATGAGAAATGTAATGACCCATACCGCCAGCGCCGCCAGCAGCAGTGTGCCGAGTATAACGGCAATGACTACGGCAGTACTTACATCGTCTGTGGCGGTCGGCGTTTGAGGCATAGAATTCCGATGGCTACGCTGAGCAGCAGTGAGAGATTGAGGAATTGAATGATGCGTATTTCGAAGCGGGCAAACTCAGGATCAGTTTGCAGGAAATACAAAATGGTGCCGGCCGCAAATACATTGCAGAGGTAAAAGAAAAAGAAGCCGGCGTTTATCCAGAAAAGCGGCTCTTTATGTAGCGGCGCATTGTCATGCTGATGCAGCAGCGAACCAAAATAGCGCCCGGTAAGCCATACAATACTGCAACTGGCCACCATGAGCGAGTAGGTGTTAAACTGATTCCAGCCCTGACCGAAAAGCAGGTTGCACAACGCAAAAAGCAAATACACGCCAAGCAAAACAAAACCT
Source organism: Bacteroidota bacterium (assembly GCA_020402865.1). NCBI lineage: Bacteria > Pseudomonadati > Bacteroidota > Bacteroidota bacterium. The sequence continues at coordinate 138,225 of JADBYT010000012.1, forward strand.
GTTTTGCGGAGGCGTGTATTTATGTGTATGGAAAAAAGTACAAAGCTGGTAATGTAAAGCGGCATGCCGAGGTTGTGGATGGCATGGTTGCCGTTTAGCGAGAGAAGTTTGGGCAGATAAAGTGCCGAAAGCTCTATGATAAAAACAACGAGGAAGTATATGTAGAGCCAGCGGTTAAGCTGTTGGGTTAAAAGCCGAAACCGCCCGCTCATCAGAGCAAGTAAAAGCGCGAGCGCGATGAGGTAGGCGGTTTCGGGCATGTGAAATTTTACTTGACTAACAAATAGAACTCAATTTGCATCGAAATCTAATGAATTTCCCGGTGACATCAAGATAGCTTGACAACCACCTGGGGGACATAATGTACCAAAATCAAGAGCTGGTAATAAAATAGAGTCACCATTATTGAGCAATTCTTGATGCATATTTGTTGCCGCATTGGTTTTAGTAGCAACAAGCACTACCGTCATTTGACCTAACGTATTACGATCTTGACCTGGATAAGCCTGAATAGCAGCGTCTGAAACTGTAGCAAAATAAATTCGGCATCCATCAGCACCTTTATCTTCTAGTTTCTCAAGAAAACCTTGTAGTGCGTTAATCGTGAAATAAACTGATCTTGTTTGAGTTGTATATCCGTTGTTAACCAACGTTCTATATTGCTCTTGTCGGTACTTTTTAACCATACTCAAAGCAATACTTCTTTTAATTTCTTCAGCAGTAAAAGTTGCTGATTCTTCAGGAATAACTTTGAATGCCATTTTTAGAGATTTAAGAGGTTTATACTATTTGTTTCCAGCAAATATTCCCCAGTACACTAACGAATCCAAGTGCTTATTTTCGACATAAACGTCACTCATTGCAATAAAATGAAAATCAAATGCTTGCAAAATAAAAAAATCATCTAACACGGTATTATTCTTATCGTTTTATCTATTTCACCCTAAAAACATACCCGGGGAAAACACCCTCAAATTTTCTCTTTTTTCACGCTAATTATTGTATTAAAGATGACGGAGTTTTGTATCACACATTTTAAAACTCCTCACTATGAAAACAAAACTCATTCTTTTGCTAATTCTTTTTCTTTCAAAAGGAATTCATCTCAACTCTCAGGAAAAATCCGCCCCCTTTAATCCCATTGAACTTAAAGAAACAGGTATTATTTCCCATCTTATGGTAGTAAAACAAACATCAGAATATAAAACAAAATTTTACCTGACCCGATGGTCTGAAGAAATTATCAAAATTGATGACGTAATAAAGAAAATCATTAATTCTGATACTATTAAAATGTTGGAAAAACACAAAGAGAGTTATAAGAACGCAATCGACTCTATTTCTATAAGATATACCCGCTTACAAACAGCCTATGATCGTATAGTTCTTCAACTTGACTACATTATTCAATCGAGAAACAGAAGTTTATTTATTAAAAGATTAAATAGAAACATCCGAAAAAGTAATCCGCAAAAATCATTTACGATTAAAGGTACAAATACAATGAAGCTATTTCTTAGCAATCTTAATACATGCCTTCTGCAATATGAGTTACTTCTCAGCACCATTGATGTAAAAAACGCTAAGCTTATACCATTTAATCCTAATGTTTATTATGATAAAAACGATCCAGAAAACAGCAGTTTCACCACATCTAATTTAAATCTACCTGATCTAATAAGCACAACCGAGCAAATAGTAGGAATCGCCAATACAATCGATGAAATGAACGGAAGACGTGTAGATGATGTAAGTAAGTTACTTCAAGCCTGTCGCTTCAAATCAGTAACTGAACTACTCACTACTAAGAAAGAAGAAGAAGAAAAGAAATGCGAATGCGAAGACAATAAAGAATAACAAAAAAACCGCCCGCCCCTGCGGAAGCAAAGCGGGGCGGGCGGTTAACTATTCCGTTGCAACAGAAAATCGTTTCGCGGAAACCGGTTTAGAAATTCAAGCTCAAACCGGCCGACCAGGGATAAAACACCGGGCCTTTTTCGCGTTCAAAAAGTGTGGTGAGTGAATAAGAACCAAAGAGTGTAAACTCGCCGTAACCGATGCGGGCAATGGCATCAAACCGGAACGGATTTACGTTGTAGCTGTCTTTAAATGTGCGCTTCTGTGTCTGTCCGTCCATTTCGAAACGCTGCTTTACTTTGTTCCTGAAAATATTGTAGCCAAACTGCATGCCGGCTGCCACGTGGAACGAATGGTCGGCATCGTTGTTGTTGCTGTTGTACTCAAGGAACAGCGGCACATTTACATAACACATGTTTAAACGGTTGCGGCTGAAATTGCGGGTCGAATCGAAGGCTGATGTCTGGAAAGGTACATTGCTGGCAAGTGTGTAGTTGCCTTTAAAGTTGTAGTGATACCAGGTGAGCCCAAGGCCGGTGCCAAGATTCAGGTTGTTGCGGTAGATGTGCAGGTTTTTCTGAAACATGTTCCAGCCAAATACATACGACTTTGCATAGTTGAGCTCAAAGGGTTCGAAACCATTGGGCAGCTGTATCTGGTTGTCGGCGCTGAGGTAACCGTTTACACCAAAATCGAGACCGCGCCAGAATTTGAAATCGTCGTCATCGGCATCCTTTTCACGTTCCGAACGTTCATCGTCCACAAAATCACTACCGGCAATTGAAATGGTTCGGCCGTTTCCGATGGGAATGTGAAGGGTGTCGTTTGAAGAGGAGCCTGGGCGGGCTGCTTCACCTTCGCGGTGTTCAATTTCGGCGCCGCCCGATTTGTAGAGTGATTCGGAAACAGGGCCGTAGTAGCGGATAGTGGATGCACCGCTGGCATTACCCGAAATTGATTTATACACCGAGGTATGAAGCGTAGAAGCGCCGGAGGTCACCACATCGGCCGTTTGTGCGCGGAGCTGGAAGGCTTTCAGTTCTGATGCGCCGCTGGCTACACCTTTAAACGTTTCGGTTTCGCCATACAGTTTAAGTTCCGATGCACCTGAGGTTTGCGCATCCACCTTGCTGGCCTTTACCAGAATTTTTCCTTCGGAAGCACCCGAAAACTGAATGCGCATGGAATCGGTTTGCAGGGTGTCTTTGCATTTTATGGCCGATGAACCTGACGCTTCAATTGAACTGAGCTTACGGGCTGCCACGCGCACCGTAATCTGGTTGCCGTCTGCACGCTCGGCCTTATCGGTATTTATTACAAGAATACCATTCTCCACATTGGCCGTTACCAGTTGAGCCGCTTTGGCAGTAGCGGCTTCCACCACCACCGAATTCGAATCGGCACTTTGCTTAATTATTACTACTACGGCTCCGTTGGTGCGTATGCCGTTAAAATCGCCTACACTGCGCACTTCCTTGCTTTGCGCACAAAGTGAGCCTGCAAAAACAACTGCAGTGGCTGCACTCATCAACATATTTTTCATTGCGTTCATTTTATTCGGGGGGATAAATATGCTTATACTTTGTTTTTGTGGGACGTGATTGGGGGATGTTTGTTACAACCCAGACACGAATTTATTATAAAACACTGAAATTTAACCAGATAGAATACATTTCCGTTTTGCCGGTGGCCGTAAACTGCAGGGCCTCAAACTGGCGCGCAATGGATGCTTTTACCAGCTGGTTGCCGCTGCCCACTTCCTGCACATTCACATGCCCCTCGGCATCAATGGTAAACACAACCAGCACGCGCTGCTGACCGGCCTGTGTTTTCAACGCTTCGGGCAGGCGAATGGCCTGGCGGATGGTGTTTACAATATACTCCTGCTGCGCTGCCGAAGCCGTGGCAGCAGGAGTAGTACTTAAGGGTGCAGCTGCCAGTGAACCGGCAAATACAAGGGCGAAGAAGAGAACAATAGTTTTCATGGGTATATGTTTTGTGCGGTTTGTCGTTGTTTATGCATACGACGGGGCCGGGCAGCTGCTTGTTACAGGGCATACTAATTTTTTTAGCCGCCCGCTTCCTTTCGTGCGCTGTGCTAACTTTGTGTACAATGTACCCGCCTCAAAAACAAACTCCGCCCGTCACGCAGCCATTGCCTCATTTGCCGTCAAGCCGGTTGCTTGTGGTGCTGGGTGTAGCATCCATTGTGTTTGCCGGTCTGGTGGGAGCGGCCATATCGGCGGCAGTATTCATACAAAGCGGCCGGAGCCTGCGTGAATATGAAAAACGTCCCTCAAGGTGGAGTAAAATTTCAGTTAAACGCATCCGCACCGCGCGCACGCTGGCTGTAGTTGGTGCGTGTATTTCTGCAGTTGTATTATTATTCGGACTGGTGTATGTAATTGTGGAGTGGGATTCACTGCAAGGATATTTTTAATTTTTGGAGCGAACCGGGGAAGCAACTAAAAACCGCTTGGTCCGGGCTTTTCGTTCCAACCCGGCAACAGCAAAAATAAATACTCAATCTTACCGCTACCCGGCTGTTTTTGCTGTTGCCGGGTTTCCACTGCAATCCCGGCTATAAAATCATCACACCTGTAGCAATAAAACCACAAAAAAAGCCGCCTGCACAAATTGGTTGCACAGGCGGCTTCGGTTCAGCTAAAAAATCGTTTTACATCTTCACAATAATAAATTCGGTGCGGCGGTTTTGCTGGTGCTCCTGTTCCGAACAGGTTGATTTTACAGCACCCTCGCAGGCGCAGCCGTTTATGAGTTTGGTTTCGCCGTAGCCTTTGCCGTAAATGCGGCTTGCCTCAATGCCTTTCGAAACAATGTATGCGGCCGATGATTTTGCACGGCGGTCGCTCAGCGCCATGTTCGAAGCCATGCTCGAACGGCAGTCGGTGTGCGAACCAAGTTCAATCACCATAGTGGGATTCTCCTTCATTACCTTCACAATCTTGTCAAGCTCAGCCGCCGCATCAGGGCGAATGTTTGATTTACCCAAATCAAAGTAAATCGGCTTGATGTCGATAATCTTGGCAAGGTCAGCGCCCACCTGAATCTTGTCGAGACCAAGATCCATGGCTTCATGCACTTTAATCTCGCCGGCCTTGTCAATTGACGCATTAAACGTAACCACTTTGCCGAGATAGCCATCCTTATCCAGCTTGATGTTGTAGCTGATACGGTCGCCAATTTTTTTCTCGGGCAAGGGCTTACGGAAATCACCCGATGCGGGTGTGAGCATATCCGTTACAGGCTGTCCGGTAATGTTGTCGGTAATTACCATTTTCACACCTTCAAGGGGCTTACCGTTTGTTTTGTCTGTAACCAGCGCGTAAAGCGAAAGGCCGGGATCTTTCTCAAGCTCTACATCTTTCACCAGTTCGGTTTTCTCGCCCAGTTCGTTGGTATTGAATTTATTCAACCCATCGAAATATTTCTCTTTTGTAGCGGTGAGCGAATACTCCTTGCCCGGCTCCACTTCAAACTGATAGTTACCGTCAACACCGGTGGTTACCGTCTGAATTACTTTACCCGAAGCATCACGCAGCGAAACTTCCGTACCGGCCAGCAGTACATCGGCGCGCTTATCGCGGGCCACACCTTTTACAAGGTAAGTTTGCTTGAGCGGACGTACCAGGCGCACGGCGTATATATCATCATCGCCTTTGCCGCCTGCGCGGTTGCTCGACAAGTAGCCTTTGCCCGAGGCATCCAGCACAAGTGCAAAATCATCGTCGGGCGTGTTTACCGGTGAGCCGAGGTTTTCGGGCTTCGCAAAACCCTCGCCTTTGGGCGCTGCATAGTTCACATCTAATCCGCCCAAACCTACATGGCCGTTAGAGGCAAAAAACAGGTTACCGTCTTTATCCACAAACGGAAACATTTCATTGCCCTCGGTGTTTATGGTGTTGCCCAGATTTTGGGGAACTTCCAACTTACCGGCTTCCGAAATCGCCACGCGGTACACATCGGTTCCGCCAATACCACCGGGCATATCGCTCACAAAATAAAGCCATTTGCCGTCGGGGCTCAGCGCAGGATGCCCTACCGAATATTCGTCGCTGTTTATGGGTAAATTTTCTTCCACCCATTTCTCGCCATTCCATGTGGCGCGGAATATCTTCAGGTTGTTTACACCCTTGCTGTCTTTACGGTATTCTTTATTAAAATAATTGTTTCGCGTAAAGTACATTGTCATACCGTTCGGTGTAAAACAGGCAGGACCTTCGTGATACTTTGTATTTGTTTTGCGGCTCAGCAATGTAGCGTTGCTGAGTTTGCCGTTGGTGGTATCGCGTCCGGCCACAAAAAGATCGAGGAACGGATTGTTGTTCCACGCGTGAATATTTACCACACCCATGCGCTTGCGACGTGAAGAGGCAAACACAACCTTGTCATTGTAAAAACCTGTACCGAAATCGGCCTGCGCGGTGTTGATGTCGAGCGGCTGCAAATCAAAGTAAGCCTGCTGGCCGCTTATTTTCTGGATGAAATCGCGGCGGGTCACATGCTCCGTACCGCGACGGTCAGCCAGTTGGATGCCGTGGAATTTATCCATCCACAAAAGGCTTTCATCGTACTTGCCGTTTGCGCGTAAAGCCTGAGCGTAGTTGTAAAAACTTTCGGCAGTGGGGCTGGCACCTTTGGCTACTTTGCCATAGGTTTCTTCGGCTTTGCCCCAGCGGCCTAAGTTGCGGTAGCAGTCGCCCAGTCGCATCAGCGAACGGTCGTCGGCAGCGTTTGAAGCCGCAAGTTTTTCATACAGCGGAATGGCCCTGGCATACGCCAGACGGTCGTAGTAACGGTCGGCACGACGCTGGGTGGGCGTTTGCGCCTGTGCGGCAAATGCTGTTACAAACAGCAGAAGCGTCACTAAATATTTCATAGCAGAGCGTTTGGTTGTTTGTAAGTTCATCAGAAATAACGCGGTGAGCGGATTTTGTCGTTGCGGAAGAAGAAATCATAGCTGAGGAAAATCTCAACTGTGTTTCCGTTTATGTTTCTCAATGAGCCTATCGTGTAATCATACGACAAACCCGCTTTAAACTGGTCGTTAAACTGATAACCTACCAGTCCGTAGAAACTATCGCCCAAACGCATACCTACACCCAGGTTAAACTGATCGCGGATCAGCGCCTCCACCGTAGCATCGAGCGAAAGGGGCGAGTTCTTCACCATTTTGGCCTGCACGGTAGGTTTCAGTTTCAGTTGGCTGTTAATGGGGAATACCAGACCTCCAATGAGGAAAAGGTGGCGGAGTTCCTTCACCGTGTTGGTGTCGTTGGTGGAAACGCCGTTCAGGTTAAACTTGTTCTCCAGCAAACGCGGTGAGCTAGCGCCAATGTACCAGCGTTCGTGGTGCAGATACAAACCTGCACCCAGGTTGGGTTTAATGGAACGCTGAAGCGTGCTGTTCACAAAAGCGGCATCGTTACCGTCAATCGTGCTCAGACCCGACAAATCGGGCTGGAACATATTCAAACCCGCTTTAATGCCAAACGCCAGTTTAATGGTGCTCGACAAACGCACGGTGTAGGAATAATCGCCGTAAATAAAGGTTTGATTGAGCGGACCGATTTTGTCGTTTATCACCGAGAGGCCTACACCCATTTTTTCGTTGGGCAGCGGCATGTGTGCATAAACGGTTTGTGTCATCGGCGCGCCATCAAAACCAATCCACTGCTGGCGGTGAAGCGCACTCACATTCAGCGAACCACGGCTGCCGGCATAGGCAGGGTTTACGCTGAGTGTATTGTACATATAATGGGTAAACTGCGGATCCTGCTGTGCATTCAGATCGGCAGCCCACAGCAGTGCAAGCACTGCTGTGGTTAACCATACTTTTGATTTCATGACGATCATTTTTTGAGATCTGTTCATAGCTTCTTCCCTCCTATCAGTATTTCACGTAGATGTAACCCTTGAATACCGTGCCGTTGCCCAGGTCAATTACATAGAAGTAAGTGGCTTCGGGTACCAGGCCGCTTCCCGTTCCCGGGCCGTCAGACTGGTTGGTGCCATCCCAGCGCACGCCGGCATTGTCGTAGCCATTGCCTTCGTACACCAGATTACCCCAACGGTTGAAGATCTGTACATTATTATTCGGGAACGCTGTGATGCCTTTGATTTCGAAGAAATCGTTGGTACCGTCACCGTTCGGCGAGAAGCCTTCAGGAATTACGAGGTCGCACGGATCAGGATCGAGGTAGTTGGAAACTCCGTCACCGTCGCAGTCTTCGGCAATTACTTCGCCGTTGGTGCCGTCGGCAATTCCGTCGCCGTCGCTGTCATCATCCTGATAGTTCGGTGTGCCGTCGCCGTCGGTGTCCACCGGATCCGTTCCGGCATCGCCCCAGGTTCCGTTGTTTCCGTCAACCGGATCAAGAATACCGTCGCCGTCGGTGTCGTTGCCATCAATGGTTCCGTCGTTATTGGCATCCAGATCGCCGTTGCCGTTTTCGTCCACATCAAAGATTCCGTCATTGTCGCTGTCGAGATCCTGATAGTCTGAAACTCCGTCGCCGTCGGTATCAGGCGGCAGCGGATCGCCGGGATTGTCGCCGTAGCCGGTGCTTCCGTCAACAGGGTCAAGAATACCGTCACCATCGGTGTCGTTGCCATCAATTACACCATCGTTGTTGGTGTCGAGATCGCCGTTGCCACCTTCGTCCACGTCGTTAATACCGTCGTTGTCCGAATCAAGGTCGAGGTAATCCGGCACGCCGTCGCCGTCGGTATCCGTAACCGGGTTGCCGGGCGTATCGCCAAACACACCGGTGTTTCCGTCGGCCGGGTCGTTAATGCCGTCGCCGTCTGTATCGGGTCCGTCAACCACACCATCATTGTTGGTATCGAGTGCGCCGTTACCAGCTTCAATCACGTCGTTGATACCGTCGTTATCGCTGTCAAGGTCGTTGTAATCAGGTGTACCGTCGCCATCGGTATCCACCGGCGTATCGTTCGGATCAAGATCGCCGTAGGTGCCGTTGCTGGCATCCACCACGTCAATAATACCGTCGCCGTCAGTATCCACGCCATCCACAAGACCGTCGCCGTTCAGGTCGGCACTTGCATTGCCTGATTCCACTACGTCGTTTGTACCGTCGTTGTCGCTGTCGAGGTCCACATAATCCGGTGTACCGTCGCCATCAAAATCGGCAGGTGTGTCGTTCGTATCGGGATCGCCGTACACGCCGTCGTTAGCATCAGCCGGGTCGTTAATACCGTCGCCGTCTGTATCGGGGCCGTCAACAACACCGTCGCTGTTGGCATCGAGGTTGTCGAGGCCGGCTTCGGTAATATCGTTGATTCCGTCGTTATCGCTGTCGAGATCGGTGTAATCCGGGTTGCCGTCGCCATCCGTATCAGGCGGTGTCGGGCTGCTGGCATCGCCAAAGGTTCCGTTCGCGCCGTCGGCCGGGTTGTTGATACCGTCGCCGTCTGTATCGGGGCCGTCAACTACACCGTCGCTGTTGGTATCGAGGTTATCGAGACCAGCTTCTGTAATGTCGTTGATACCGTCGTTATCGCTGTCGAGGTCGTTGTAATCCGGATTGCCATCGCCGTCAAAATCGCCGGGCGTGTCGTTCGTATCCGGATCGCCGTAGCTGCCGTCGTTGGCATCCACCACGTCAAGAATACCATCGCCATCGGTATCGGCACCATCCACAAGACCATCATTGTTCAGATCAGCCGAGGCATTACCCGATTCAATTACATCGTTGATGCCGTCGTTATCACTGTCGAGATCGCGGTAATCGGGAACACCGTCGCCATCAAAGTCGGCCGGAATATCGGTTGTGTCAGGATCACCATACACACCGTCATTCGCATCTACCGGATCATTGATACCGTCGCCGTCCGTATCCGGGCCGTCAATTACACCGTCGCTGTTGGCATCAAAGTTATCGAGGCCGGCTTCGGTTACATCGTTGATGCCGTCGTTATCGCTGTCGAGGTCGGTGTAATCCGGTGTACCGTCACCGTCGGTGTCAGGTACGTTCGGGCTGCTGGCATCGCCAAAGGTTCCGTTCGCGCCGTCGGCCGGGTCGTTAATACCATCGCCGTCGGTATCCGGGCCATCCACCACACCATCGCTGTTGGTGTCGAGGTTGTCGAGGTTGGCTTCTGTAATGTCGTTGATACCGTCGTTGTCACTGTCGAGATCGTTGTAATCAGGATTACCATCACCATCAAAGTCGCCGGGCGCATCGGTGGTGTCAGGATCGCCAAAGGTGGTATCGTTTGCATCGGCCGCATCGCGGATACCGTCGTTGTCGGCATCACCACCGTCCACAATACCATCATTGTTCGCATCCAGTGCACCGTTGCCTGATTCTACTACGTCGTTAATACCGTCGTTGTCCGAATCAAGGTCGCGGTAGTCATCCACACCGTCTCCGTCAAAATCGGTCGGGTTGCCGGTAAGTGCGCCGCCGTTGCTGCTGTCTGAGCTGTCGGGCAAGCCGTCGCCATCGGTATCCGGGCCGTCAACCACGCCATCGCTGTTGGCATCGGTTTGGTTGCCACCGCTTTCGGTGAGGTCGTTTATACCGTCGTTATCACTGTCGAGATCCTGGAAGTCAGGACGACCGTCGCCGTCGGTATCTACACCGGGCAAGCCGTTCGGACCGAGGTTATCTGCCAGACCGTCGCCGTTTACATCTGTAATCGGGCCGGTGCCGGTGATACCGTCATTATCGGGATCGCTGCCGTTGGCTTCAATTACATCGGCAATACCGTCGTTGTCGCTGTCGAGATCAAGACTGTCCGGAATTCCGTCGCCATCCGTATCACCGTTGTTCGAAGCAGTTGCCGCTTCAGTTACGTCGGTAATTCCGTCGTTGTCATCGTCAATGTCAATGTTGTTCGGAATTCCGTCGCCATCGGTATCTACCGGATCACGCCAGTCGAGTTCGCCACCCACAATGTCCACATCGGGGAAGGTTGTTCCGGTAGCGGGTGCATCGTTGTTGGTTACGTTGGCTGTGCCTGTTGTGCTTACGTTGTCGTAAGCATCATCCAGACCATCGCCATCAGTATCGTTGCCGGTGGGCAGTACATCGGGCTGGTTGTTGTTGTTGAAGTCGTTGCCTTCCACCAGATCCGAGAAACCGTCGTTATCGGTGTCGGTGTCGGTGTAGTCGGGATTGTCGGTGCCGTCGGTGTTTACAGGCGTTACACCTGCGCCACCAAATCCGGGTGTGGCATCGTAGGCATCATCAATGCCGTCGCCGTCAGTATCGTTACCGCTCGGGGCTACGTAACCGGTGGTTGACTGTGCTTCGATGTTGTCCACAATGCCGTCGTTGTCGGCATCAATATCGAGGAAGTCAGGATTTCCGTTGTTGTCGGCGTTGTCGTTCGGATAGTTGTCCGGGCGGCCATCGCTGTTGGTATCGGCGCCAGTGGTGGTGTTGGGTGTACCGGTTGTGGCAGGATCAACGCTGTCGGCAAGACCGTTTCCGTTGGTATCTGCAAAACCATCCACCTGTCCGTTACCGTCGGCATCTGTACCGCCTGTTTCTACAATATCCACAATACCATCGTTATCGCTGTCGAGATCGAGGTAGTTGGGAATACTGTCACCGTCCTGATCGGCTTCGCCAAATGCCGTGCCTCCCGCGTTGGGATCAGCATCATCGGCAAGACCATTGTTATTGGTATCGGCAAAACCGTCAATGATACCGTCGCCGTTGGCATCTGCACCGCCGTTTTCAATTACGTCGGTAATACCATCATTATCGCTGTCGAGGTCGAGGTAGTTCACCACGCCATCGCCATCAGTATCCGGTACGGGCAATGCAGTGCCACCGTTGTTGGTGTCCACGTTATCGCTCAAACCGTCGTTGTCGGTATCGGCAAAGCCATCAATGATACCGTCGCCGTTGGCATCGGTGCCGCCGGCTTCTGCTACATCGGTAATGCCGTCATTGTCGCTATCGAGATCAACTACGTTGTTCAGACCATCACCATCGGTATCCGGGTTGAGCAGTGCGGTGCCACCGTTGTTGGTGTCCACGTTATCGCTCAAGCCATCGTTGTCGGTATCGGCAAAGCCGTCAATGATACCGTCGCCATTCGCATCGGTGCCGCCGGCTTCAACTACATCGGCAATGCCGTCGTTGTCGCTGTCGAGGTCCACATAATCATCGTGGCCATCGCCGTCAGAATCGGGTGCGGGCAATGCGGTGCCACCGTTGTTGGTGTCCACGTTATCGCTCAAGCCATCGTTGTCGGTATCGGCAAAGCCGTCAATGATA